>JBDUDE010000191.1:0-7276 GCA_040003105.1 Mucilaginibacter sp.
TAATTACTTCGTTTATAAAGCTTTATAACTAAATTTTATGAGGTCGATAAGCGATTTAAAAACCAGGGCAATAGTCTCGAATATCCGCAAGGTTCGGGAATTCAGAAATTACACGCAGGATTACCTTGCGGCAAAACTAAAAATATCTCAAAATGCATACAGCAAAATTGAACTGGGATACAGCAATATTACCCTCAACAGGTTGGTGGAAATTGCAGAAATACTGGAAATTGAACTTGCCGATTTGATTTGTGCAGACGGCGAAGACGTAATAAAATTAAAAATAGCCAGCCGGCAACTAAGGCAGAGCGGCGGTGCGCTATAGTTTATTCAACTCCTCGATAAGTATTTTACTCATTTCGTTAAAATAGCGCCTAACCCCAAAGCCTATTACACTTTGAATACCACGGCCGGCGTTTGTTAAAAACACCTCATCGGCCTCATACAATATATCCGGACTGATTTGAGCCTCGGTAACCGGGATGTTATGCTGTTTTGCCAGATCGATAACTATGTGGCGCATAACGCCTTCAACGCAGCCCTCGCTTAAAGCAGGCGTATAAAGGTGTTTTTTGTAGGATATAAATATATTTGAGCTGCTGGCCTCGCATAAGTTACCAGCCTGGTTCAGCAAAAAAACATCGTCGAGCTTATTTTGCGCTTTGTAAATACCCGCCATAACGTATATCAGCGAGTTACAGGTTTTTATGTTCGACAGGTAATTGGTGGGCTTGGGCAGTTCGGTATAAATATCCATTATCAGCCCTTTGTCGGGCAAAAAATAGCGGGGCTCATCCATTGGCTGTAGCTCAAGGCACCAGCCCATTTTGTTTTGGGTTGGTGTGTATAAGCCGTCCGCATCGCGGTAAACGGTTAAGCGCAGCCGGCCATGTTTGGCTTTGTTGCGACGGGCCAGGTCGGCAACTTTCTCTTTTAAAAACCAGGCATCCATGGCGGAGTAGCCATCAATCTTCAGCGCTTTCATCCCTTTTTGCAAGCGCTCGGCATGCAGTTCGGGAAATTTCAACTGCCCCTTCATCATGCGCATGCTTTCAAACAGGCCATCGCCATATTTAAAGGCGCGGTTATTTATCGAAACCAGTTTGGTATCAGCCGGAAGTATTTCTCCATTAAAGTTGATGAAAACGGGGGTCATGGTTTAGATGTGAGATTTGAGACGTGAGATTTGAGATTAAAACCTGACATTGATTTGAATTATTTTAACTTATGTTATGGATGTGGTACTGATCGAATTGTTTTGATTTTTAATTATTCCCTTTGAGATTTTCGACTTCGGTTCTTGTCTCATATCTCAAATCTCACGTCTCAAATCTCCATAACCCCTCCACTTATTTAAGGCTGCTTCAAAATCAGGCGGCAGGGGCGCTTCAAAGTGTAATTGTTTTTTTATTGTTGGATGTAAAAATCCCAGTGATTTTGCGTGCAGCGCCTGCCGGGGCAATAGCTCAAAGCAATTTTCGACAAATTGTTTGTACTTGCTGAAAACAGTGCCTTTTAAAATTTTATCGCCGCCATAAGTAGCATCACTAAACAGAGGGTGCCCGATATGTTTCATGTGGGCGCGTATCTGGTGTGTGCGGCCGGTTTCAAGCTGGCATTCAATCAGCGTAACATAGTCCATCCGCTCCAAAACCCGGTAATGCGTTACCGACCATTTTCCTTTTTCGGGGTCGTCGTAAATACTCATTACCCGGCGGTCGGCTATACTGCGGCCTATGTAGCCGCTTACAGTGCCGTCTTCGGGTAAATCGCCCCAAACCAGGGCAATGTACTTGCGGGCAATAGTGTGTTCAAAAAACTGGCGGGCAAGCCAGGTCATGCTGCGCTCGTTTTTACTGATCAGTAATAAGCCCGATGTGTCTTTATCAATGCGGTGCACCAATCCGGGCCGGCCGTCATTGCCCGGCAAAGTGGGCAGTTGCTGAAAATGGAAAACCAGTGCATTTACCAGCGTGCCTGTATAATTGTTATATCCGGGATGAACCACCATGCCGGCAGGCTTGTTCACCACCAGCACATCGTCGTCTTCGTACACAATGTTAATAGGGATGTTCTCGGGGTAAACTTCAGTATCACGGGGAGGGTGTGGCAACACTACCGAGATAACATCCAGTGGCTTTACACGGTAGCTTGACTTGATGGCCTTATCGTTAACAAGCACATTGCCAAGCTCGATAGCATTTTGAATCCGATTGCGCGATGCGTTTTCAACCCGGTGCATCAAAAACTTATCGATACGCAGCAACGACTGGCCCTTATCAACCACAATTCTGAGGTGTTCATAAAGGTCCTGCTCTTCCTGCTCAATAAACGCGGTGTCGTCAGTCATCGGGGCAAAAGTAGTCGTTTTTTCACATAATGATAATAGTAAAAAATATGTTGGCAAAATACGCGTTGTGGTTTTTATGAGAAAATATTCCTTTTTAGCCATAGCTTTCTTACTCAGCGCCGCCACTGTTGTAAAGGCGCAGGATTCGTTTTCGGGCCTCATCAAATCGAGCCCGGAAGATGCCACAAAATTATTAAATGCTTACGCCCTGCCATTGTTCAGGGGACTGGGTATAGACCAGAACAGCGGCTGGACCAACACTGCAAAAACCAAAAACACACTAAAGTTTGATGTGCGCATAACTGCGTCGGCAGCTTTTATATCAACTAACGACAAAACGTTCGACGTTACAAAAATCGGCTTATCAAACCACGTTAGACCGGCCGATGCCAGCCAAACTATAGCCCCAACCTTTGGCGGTAGTAAAAATGATGGGCCGCTGATGAACATTTATGATGATAACGGGCAAAAAGTGAGTAGCTTTAACACCCCGGCCGGTGTACTTTCTGTTATCCCCGCGCCGCAGGTGCAGGTTACGGTTGGCCTTATACAAAATACAGATGTTACTTTACGCGCCATCCCCAAGGTTAGCGCAGGCAGCGATTTGGGCAGCGTATCAATGATAGGCATCGGCTTAAAACACGACATTATGCGGGATATAGCAGGCAAAGCGGCGGACGACTTGATACCGTTTGATTTATCGGTCGCCTTGGGCTACAGTCACCTTAACTTAAACAAAACATTAACGGTAAACCCTGATGACGGCGCGCAGCCAAAGGACAGTCACCAAAGCACCGACTTTAGCAACCAGCATATAGATGGCAACTTTAATAGCTTTATGGGCGAAGTTATCCTGTCGAAAAAGTTGCTGGCATTTACACCTTTTGCAGCTGTGGGATATAATACTACCCATGCAAGTGTGGCGGCGCTGGGTAATTACCCTGTTACCACCGGCGGGACTTTATTGACCAGCACCTATACAACTTTTACCAATCCTGTTGCTGTAAGCGAAAATGTGGTTAGCGGTGTAAGGGCCGATATCGGTTTCCAGTTGGAATTAGGCTTCTTCCGGTTTTATGCCACGGGCAGTTTGGCGCAATATAAATCGGTTACTGCAGGGATTGGGTTTGGGATTTGACCAAACGCACCTCATGGCGTATGAACGATGGGCGATGCCCATCGCTGACAGGTTGAAACCTTTCAGGCTTATCGCTGAAATTTCAAATGTATATCCTGACCCTGAAGGGGTCAAACTTGCCAGCACAGGGCAACGCCCTGTGCGTGTCCGGCGCAACGGCACATCCGGCAGCCCGGGAATTTTCCATAAATTTACCCCATGCACATCAACCTCGAAATTTACAGCCCGATCCATCAAATAGAAAACAAGTTGTTTGATGATAAAGGCATCGGGGTATTTATAAAACGCGACGACCTTATTCACCCCATTATATCAGGCAACAAATGGCGCAAGCTAAAATACTTGTTGCAACGGGCGCAGGCCGAAAATAAAAATCACCTGGTAACTTTTGGCGGCGCATATTCCAACCATTTACTGGCAACTGCAGCTGCTGCGGCGAAGTTCGGCTTTAAGGCCACCGGTATTGTAAGGGGCGAGGAAGTAACAAACGATACGCTTTTTTTATGCCGGCTGCATGGCATGAATTTGTTGTTTACCGACCGAGAAAGCTATCGCGATAAACCGGCGTTATTTGATAAGTACTTTGGCGATGACCCCTGTGCGATTTTTATTGATGAAGGCGGTGCAAGTGCCGAAGGTGCACAAGGCTGCAGCGAACTGGTTGATGAGCTTACCGAAACCTATGACCATATTTTTTGCGCCTGTGGGACGGGCACTACGGCGGCGGGGATAATTAACGGTATTCAAAAACACCGGCTGTCCACCCAATTTAATGCAATCCCGGTATTTAAAAATGGGGAGTTTATTAAAGATGAAATAGATAGATTTTTAACGGTGCCTGCAGACTACCATTTACATACGGTATATCACTTTGGTGGTTACGGAAAAACCGATGAAAGGTTGATTGAATTTATTAAACAATTTGTTGCTGAAACCGGGATACTGATTGAGCCGGTTTACACGGGCAAAATGCTATATGCTTTGTATAATTTAGCCGCCACAGATTATTTTAAGCCGGGCAGCCGGGTGTTGGCAATCCACAGCGGCGGTATATGGGGATTGTTGGGGATGAAGGATAAATTTAACCGCTGATTTTGAGGATGATTACGTTGATTTCGCTGATTCTTTTATTGAGATTTTTCGCAGTTGTTTGTGTTAACAGGCGCTCAAGAGGGCTTTGCGGTTACACGATTGGAGAATGATTTTTCGCAGCTGTTTGTTTTTTAAAGGCGCTCAAGAGGGCTACGCCGTTTCACCGATTAATCTGGAATTTTAGAGAACCGCTGCATCAGGGAAATCGCTTTTAAACAGGGGGGCTCCGCTGGAGCCTTTTTATACGATATATTTTTGGCTATAAACAGGTAGCTCCGCTGGAGCTGTAAACAATTGCGGCCCGACTCCCGGGGGAGTCCCCTGTTTATAGAATTAATATATTTTTGGCTATAAACAGGTAGCTCCGCTGGAGCTGTAAACAATTGCGGCCCGACTCCAGGGGAGTCCCCTGTTTATAGAATTAATGGCTGGATATTTAGGCTCCAGCGGAGCCTCCTAATAGCCTTTATATTTTAAAAGCGATTTCCCTGACTGCTGCATCCTGTACGATTTCAAAGATCAATTAAATACCTATCTTTAACTTTCTTAAACTTGTCGAAAATCCTATGAAAAAATACCTGTTACCGTTGTTATTATCTTGCGCTGTTTTTACTGTTAACGCTCAATCTCAACCTGATAGTGTTACCTTTTTGCTGCACAAATTTGAGCAGCATATAGGTAAAGAGGTTTATCGCGTTAGCAAAACAGGTAACGAAATTACTTATACGGTTAACTTTAAATTTGTCGACCGTGGCTCGCCCGTTCCGCTAAAGGCCGAACTGAAGCTTACTTCTGCCAGCGAACCCATCAGCCTGAAAATAAAAGGTAATACGGCGCGGTCGGCTACCATTAATGATACCATAACTATTGCCGGTAAGCAGGCACATATTAAAGTGGATGATTCATCATACACCAAACCGCTGGCGCCTTTAACATTCCCGGTGGCCAGTTATGCGCCGGGTACGGTACAGCAAGCGCTGATGCAATATTGGAAAAGCCACAAACAGCCAGCAAACATTACCACCCTGCCATACGGAAGCGTACAGATCAAAAAAAGCGGTGAAGACACTTTTACCTTCAACGGCAAAACGTTGCAGTTTGACCGCTATACAATCGGCGGCTTAATTTGGGGCAACGAAATTGTGTGGACCGATAAAGCAGGGCAATTGATTTGCCTGATAACCAACGATGCCGAAGCCGATAAGCTGGAAATGATGCTGGAGCCTTACGAAAGCCTGCTACCCGATTTTATTGGCAAAGCTGCCACTTATGGCATGGAGTTGTTTGCAAAATCGACGCCAAAGTCAACCGCTGCCGATAAAGTGATTGCCATAACCGGCGGCACAGTGATTGACGTGGTTAATTCGAAATCAATACCTAATTCGACGGTAATAATTGAAAACGGTATCATCAAAAGCGTTGGCGAAACCGGCAAAGTAAACATACCGGCTGGCGCAAAAATTATTGACGCCAAAGGCAAAACCGTATTGCCGGGCTTATGGGATATGCATGCTCATTTTGAACAGGTTGACTGGGGGCCGGCTTACCTGGCCGCAGGCGTCACCACCGTACGCGATTGCGGTAATGAGTTTGGTTTTATCAATTCGGTACAAAGCGCCATTGACAACGGCCAGGGCATCGGCCCTAAAATATTAAAGGCAGGCATTATAGACGGTAAAGGCCCTATGGCGCTGGGTATAATACAGGCTGATACAAAAGATGAAGCGATAAAAGCGGTTGATCGCTATAAAGACAACGGCTTTGCGCAGATAAAAATTTACAGCTCGGCAAAACCGGCAATTGTAAAAGCTATTTGCGATGAAGCACATAAAGTAGGGCTAACCGTTACCGGCCACATACCTAATGGAATGACATTACAGGCAGGCGTTGATTCGGGTATGGATATGGTTAACCATGTGCAATATGTGTACTCGGTTATGAAGCGGAATAAAGACAGGTCCGTAAACTTTGAGGATTCGACCAGCCTGGCTGCGCTTAAATTCATTAAGGCGCACAATACAGTTATTGACCCAACCATCGGTGTGTTTGAAATGGTTTTCCGATCGACAAAAGAGGATATAACGGTAATGGAACCGGCATTTTATTCGTTACCGCTGCCACTGCAAGCTATCTTTAAAAACACGGGCAGCACGCCGGCAAGCGCCACAAGGCTTAAACCAATTTGGGACAGCTTCCAGAAATTAGTGAAAGTAATGTATGACAACGGCATAACCATAGTCGCCGGCACCGACCAGGGTTTCCCTGGGTACAGCCTCGACCGTGAGCTGGAATTGTACGTGCAGGCTGGTTTAACGCCAATGCAAGCCATTCGTACCGCGACTATTACCCCTGCGTCGGTAATGAAGATGGATAAGGAAACAGGCTCGGTTGAAGTTGGAAAAAATGCTGATATAATTATTGTAGATGGCGACCCGTTAACGACTATACGGGATATCCGGAAGGTTAGCATTGTTATAAAAGGCGGTAAGATTTATGATCCGGGAATGTTGCATAAGCTGGTTGGGTTTGGGAAGTAAGCAGATATCGTTAGAGTAGTGTTTTTATCTTTCGGACTTCTGGACTTTCCCGGCTTTCGGACTACCTCAACATTAATGCAATTTTATGACATTGTTAATTCCGAGTTTTAACATTTAAATTATAACTTTGCCGCTCATTACCAATCATGAGTGATCAGA
>JBDUDE010000249.1:0-7266 GCA_040003105.1 Mucilaginibacter sp.
ACAGTTGTTAAAAAGTGTTAAAGTTAAAAATTTAGTTGACCTGCTCGCTTGTCATACCAAAACGGCGCTCGCGTTTCTGGTAATCAAGTATAGCTTCATACAAATCTTCCTTGCGGAAATCAGGCCATAATTTTGTGGTGAAGTACAATTCGGCATAGGCAATTTGCCACAGCAGGTAGTTACTTATCCGGTGTTCGCCGCTGGTTCTGATCAGCAGTTCGGGGTTGGGCATGCCTTTGGTGTATAAGTTGTTTTCAAAAGTTTCCTCATCAATGTCATCAATATTCAGTTCGCCGCTCTGCACTTTGGCAGCGATATTTTTAGCTGCGTTCACAATTTCGCGGCGCGAGCTGTAGCTTAAGGCCAGCGTAAGCACCAAACCTGTGTTTCCGCTGGTTTGTTCCATAGCGTTTACCAGTTCGCGACGGGCCTTATCAGGCAGCATATTTAAATCGCCAATGGTTGAAAGTCGCACATTTTTCTCCATAAAGTTTCTTATTTCTTTATGAATGGTACTTACCATTAGCTCCATAATAGCCATAACTTCCAGCTTTGGGCGGTTCCAGTTTTCTGACGAGAAAGTGTAAAGCGTAAGGTACTTCAAATTTAACAGCGTAGCCCCTTCAACCACATCCCTCACAGAAAGCACCCCGTTATGATGGCCGAATATTCTTAATTTGCCTTTTTCTTTTGCCCAACGGCCATTGCCATCCATAATAATAGCTATGTGCTGCGGCAATTTTAACAAATCAATCTGTTCCCTATATCCCATTATAACGTTTATAACAGCCGTAAAAAACGGCTTCAAAAAGCACCCTTTTAGCAAGAAAGTGCATTATTACATACCAGCCAGGTCAATTAATAATTTAATTTGACCCGGTTTTAGTCCCATTTTCAACAACTTGCGCTGTTTTTTTCAGGGGACAAAGGTAAAAACTTAATTGTAGTTTTTTTATTATGAGGAAGGAAAAGAATTATTGGGCGCCGGAGGCGCAGTCTTGAAAGTCCGGAAAGTCGGAAAAGTCAGTAAAGTCCGAAGAAAAACTGTCCGAAAAGTCCCAAAGACACTACGCTCAGGGGACGCAACCTGATCAACTTAAATTCACCCGAATCTGATTAATTTCTTTCGTCTTTTCCGACTTTCGGACTTTACTGACTTTCCGGACTTCTCAATATATCCCTTTATCCTTCAATAACTCGATATCTTTTGGCGAGATTGCAGCTATTGCGTACGACGGTACCCTGGTAATATTCAATTCGTCAAGCGTATTAACAAGGTTTTCATAAACTGAGTGTTCGGCGGGTTTAATTAATACCATCATTGTTTTACCTGTTGATGCATAAACCTGGGCGGTCATGTCAACTATCGCTTTACGAATTTGCACACCATAACCGGTAAGTTTAGGTGTGGTTAGCGGTTTGTCGGCCATACCTAAATAATATATCGCCTGGTTCTTTTTCCCGAGGCAGATCGTCATGGTGGTTTTTTCGGAAACAAAGCCCGGGGGGCCGGGAGCCGGCATCACCAATTTCATTGCTCTCGGTTTTACAAGCGACGTTGTCAGCATAAAAAAAGTGATCAGCAAAAAAGCAAGGTCGACCATTGCGGTCAAATCTACACGAACAGGCATTCTTTTGGTGTGCCTGCCACCTGTTTTTCCGGAGGATTGATTTAGTTCAGCCATGATAGTAAAGATTAAGGTTAAATAATTGGTTACCAGCGCAAAAAGATGCAACTGATTTGCAATATAACGTAGGAAAATATCGTTTATTGCAACAATGATGCGAAAAAACTAAGATTTATAGGATGGAAGGATTTTAGGATTTTTTCGCGCGTTTTGCACAGGCCTGCGACCTGTGTTGATGAGGGGCGCCCGTGGGGCTGGGTGTCGGGATTATTTTGAATGTTTTAATATTGGACGTCCCAAAGTCGTCAGAACGGTCGAAGGCCTGCACAAATGACAGAAGAATGGATTCTGAAAGGCTTATTTATTTATCAATGTGGTCACTGTTAGGGCTTTTAACCTTTTCGTCTTTCGGACTTTACTGACTTCCGGACTTTCTGACTATTGAAAATAACACTTCTGCGTTACGAAGGTGTAGGAGAAGGTAACCTGTGCAAAAAAGTAAGTGTCGCGTGGCCGTGAGTCGCCGCGCTGGGTACCGGGGATACCTAAATAGATACCCGTTTTCTCGCCGGAGCGATCCGCAAGGGCTTGCGCGACGCTGTCGCCGGGGCCTTTGCTTGTATACGCCCCGTGAACATCATCTAAATAATCGGTGCGGGTAATCCGATACCCAAACTCCCCGCCAAGTGTGAATTTACCGGCGATATTATATTTAATGCCTGCGCCATATAATGCAGCAAGCGTGCTGGTTGGGTAAGGCTTGGGCTCTCCTTCGGTTTGGAATGCCCTAAGGTCGTATTTTGCGCCGTTATAAATTGTAGTGGGAGAATAGTTTACGGAAGCAACCCCAAAAAAAAGATATGGCGAATATTTATTTTTTCCGGCATCGGGTATGTAATGCATAAAGTTAAATTCGCCGATAAGGCTTATCTCGCTTAAAGTTGTCGTGAAACTTAAATTCCTGTCGCGAAATTGCTGGTTGTTTGAGTTGCTGTCGGCCGCGGCAATTTTGCCATAGGTATAATTTAGCCTTGCAGATAAATAGCCGTTAAAGTTTCGTTTTGCAAACCCGCTGAAGGAATAGCCGCTGACTAAAATTGGATTTTTAGTGTTCAGGTCGCCCATATAGCCGGCACCACCAGCACCTACGCCAAACTCCCAGGTTTGGGCCTTTAGGCTAAAGGATAAAAACACAAAAAACAGGATTGGTACAAATTTAGCCATCAGGTGAATTTAGTAATTGCGGACATCAAGCCCCCACAACAATTTGTTTCTTAACGTTGATAAGTAACTTTCATTATTCA
Source organism: Mucilaginibacter sp. (assembly GCA_040003105.1). GTDB lineage: Bacteria > Bacteroidota > Bacteroidia > Sphingobacteriales > Sphingobacteriaceae > Mucilaginibacter. The sequence continues at coordinate 2,933 of JBDUDE010000249.1, forward strand.
AACGGATAAGATTTAGCCTGAATTCGGCTTTGCTAACCTGGAAACGCATGGTTTTATCGATAATTGCCGTGCGCGAATCGCACGATACCAGGTAATTGTTGCTGCGGCATTCTACATCAAAAGCCAGTACGCTGGTATCTGGCAGTACAATAGGCCTAACGTTAAGGTTATGGGGCGCAACCGGCGTCAATACCATACTGTTTGATTCCGGGAATATGATCGGCCCGCCGCAGCTTAATGAATAGGCCGTTGAGCCTGTTGAGCTTGATATAATGATGCCATCGCCCCAGTACGAGTTTAAAAATTCCTTATTCAAAAAAACATGGGTGGTAATCATTGCCGAATCATCGCGCTTATGAATGGTAATATCATTAAGGGCAAAATTATTCCTGCCGAATATCTCCATTTCTGAATCTATGCTCAGCAGTTCCCGGCTATCAAGTGTAAATTGTTTATTTACCACTGCATAAATGGCAGCGTCGATATCGTTTTTGTTGATGCTGGCCAAAAAGCCAAGTCGGCCAAAATTAATCCCTATCACCGGTATGCCCGAGTCGCGGATAACAGCAACCATATCAAGCAGTGTACCATCTCCACCCAGGGTTAAAAATAAATCGATAAACCCTTTTAGCTTAACAGTATCATCCAGCACTTTATATTGTACCGATTTAACGTTCTCCTTTAAAAATTCACAAAGCTGCGGGTGAACATAAATCTCAACGCCGTGCATGGCCAGGTTGTCAAATACCTGCTGAATATAAGGAACAACTATCGCATCATTAAATTGCCTGCCGTAAACTGCTATTCTCATTGGGGGAAGTTCATGGTTGATGGTTCATGGTTCATAGCCGAAAAGATGTAGTTTATAGGCAATAGTTGGTGCGTCATTCGGGGAGTAGTTATATCGAGTTTCTCAAAGCAGTTATCATTTTAACCAATACTTCATATTCTGTATAAAGTTCGTTAAAAAGATCGTCATTTATCAAATTTCTCCTTCTTGCAATAAAAAGGCAACTTACAACTTCAATTGCAGAGCGAAGCGAATATCCTAAGAACACCTTGAAAACCGCTTTGCTTTGCCCGGTTGAACCTTCGGCAATATTCAAAATCACGGAATCCGCGGCCCTTTTTATTTGAGATGTTAAAATGAATAGTTCATCTTTCGGAAAAGCCTTAGCCAATTGATTTATCCTTTCGCCTAAATCCATAGCCTTTTGCCACACCTGCAGATCTTCAAATCTAAATGCCATATCCTTTACTATGATCTAAAAATTGCTTTTTTTCGGCCATGAACTATGAACCATCAACTATGAACTTCTTCAAAGATTCAAATAGTTCATCAACGAATTATACCTATCCCTCGAATTGTCGTTTTCGTCGCTGTGATTAAAGGTTGCTTTTATGTCGTATTCGTAGCGTAAAAAAGTGGCAACTATGGCCGATATATCCTGCTTGTTTACCTTCAGGGTAACTTCCATCCGGGTCGAATCGGGGAAGGTGCGCACGTACGAACTCAATATCTGTGCGTTGTCCGACTCTACTATCTGCGCCATATGGGCAAGCGAATTGTTTTTGTTATTTATCTCCAGCACAATAATGCCGCCCGGCTGCTCAACCGAAGTGAGGGCCGCAAAATAACCGGTAAGTGCATTTATGGTAATAAGGCCCGAATAGTTTTTTGCTGCGTCAAGCACAGGCACAATGGTTAGCTGCCTTTCGTAAAACAGGCGGATAACGTCATAAATATGTTGGTCTTCCAGTACATAAGGGTTAACCAGCGACAGCGCAAGGGCTCCGATAGGTGTTTGCAGGTCGCTCTCGCCTATCAAATCGTTTTCAGACAATAAACCCAAAAACTGTTCTTCGTTTACAATTGGCAAATGGCGGATGCGAAATTCCACCATACGGTCAATAGCCTTCTGAATCGGGTCAGACGTATGTACCGGCGGTATTGCATCAGCTATTAATTCAATTGCAAGCATGTTTTATTTATTTCGAATTTATTTTTTCTAAAAACGGCTTTAAGTACTTGTTAAACTCTTCGGGTTGCTCCATCATAGGTGCATGCCCGCATTTATCTATCCAATGCAACTCTGAGTCGGGCAGCAATTGGTTAAATTCAACTGCAACCTCCGGCGGGGTAATTTTATCATCCCGCCCCCATATTAACGAGACCGGCACTTTTATCTTGTGCAAATCCGCATTCATATTATGGCGTATGGCCGATTTTGCCATTGCCAGTATCCTTATAACGCTGTGCCTGTCGTTTATAATCCTATATACGTCATCAACAAGCTCTTTGGTTGCCGTTTTAGGGTCATAAAAAGTATATTCTACTTTTTCCTTCACAAAATCATAACTCTCGCGCCGTGGAAACGAGCCGCCAAAAGCATTTTCGTACAAACCTGAACTGCCGGTTAACACCATAGCTTTTACATACGTGGGGTGCGACAACACATATATTAATGCCACGTGCCCGCCCAGTGAATTGCCCAGCAGGGTAACATTGTTAAGCTTTTTGTACTTTACAAACTTGTGTACATATTTGGCAAGGCTTTTAACCCCGGTAGTTAATAACGGCAAATCATATATCGGCAGTATAGGTATAATTACCCGGTATTGACCCCTGAATTCCTCTATTACTTTATCCCAGTTGCTTAATGCGCCCATTAAGCCGTGTAATAACAACAGCACCTCTCCTTCGCCCTCATCGACATAACTAAAACCGTGTTCCTCTTTAAGCACGAAATCCATATAAATTTGTAAAGTTTAATTTTTAAACACCCTGCTGTAAATTTTGCCGGTTTGCATCATCAAATATTTTCGCCATAAAAATAGCTTATTGCTTGTTAGAAGCAAGTAATTTTGTTGGAATGTTTGAAAGTTGAAAAGTTGTAATGTTATTCAATGGATGTAAATCAAACTTTTTTTAACTTTTCAACCTTACAACTTTACAACATTTCAAACAACTACCCCAACAATTGCTTCACCACTTCCGATATCGTCCGGCCATCTGCCTGGCCTGCCAGTTCTTTATTGGCAATGCCCATAACCTTGCCCATATCGCTAACTGATGTTGCCCCAATGCGGCTTATTACTTCCTGCAGGTAGCCTTCTATTTCAAAACGGCTCATTTGCTGTGGCAGGTAAGGCTCAATCACCTTCATTTCGTCTATTTCAATTTGGTACAAATCCTCGCGGTTTTGCGTTTTGTATATTTCTGCCGACTCTTTGCGCTGTTTTACCAGCTTCTGTAATACTTTTATTTCAGCTTCGCTGGTCAGTTCTTCAGCAGCGCCTTTTTCGGTACGCGCTAAAAGCAGGGCTGATTTGATTGCACGCAGGCCCCGTAGACGGTCGGCCTGTTTTGCCAGCATAGCTTGTTTTATATCCTGGTCTATTTGTGTTATGAGTGACATGTTAATTAGTGAATTTGTGATTTTAGTGAATTGGTGAATTTTATTTCGGATTTTAATAGTTGGTGAATGAGTGACTTATAAAGCGACATTAAATCAGCGAAATCATTTAATCATTAAGATCAACGGTTCAATCTCTAAAAATAGTGGTTGCACTTGCCTGCGCTGCTGGCATTACTACCATATCGTTAATGTTTACATGCGCCGGGCGCGATACAGCAAACCATATCGTTTCCGCAATGTCATCAGCAACCAGTGGGTCAAAGCCGTCATAAACTTTTTTGGCCCGTTCCTTATCGCCCTTAAACCGCACTTCCGAAAATTCAGTTTCTACCGCGCCGGGATGTATGGCCGTCACTTTTATACCGTGCGGCAACAGGTCAATCCGCATACCTTTATTTAATGCATCAACAGCATGTTTGCTGGCACAATATACGTTACCATTTGCATAAACTTCCTTGCCGGCTATCGAGCCTATATTTACGATATGCCCGCTGCCGTTTTTTATCATCCAGTTGGCTACTATCTTGCTTACATACAAAAGGCCTTTTACATTGGTATCAATCATGGTGTCCCAATCGTCGAGGCTGCCTTTGTCCACAGGGTCTAGTCCCTGGCTAAGGCCGGCGTTGTTAATCAGCACGTTTACCTTTTTCCATTTGGCAGGTAAATTTTCAAGGTTATCTGCAACCTCTTCCCTGTTCCTTACGTCAAACTGCGATACCGCAATTTCCACATTATACTTGGTGTTAAGCTTTTTTGCAAGCTTCTCCAAGCGGTCAATCCGGCGACCGGTTAATATCAAATTATACTTTTCGCGCGCAAACAAATGGGCGCAGGCCTCACCAATTCCTGATGTGGCGCCTGTTATTAATGCAATTTTAGCCATATATAGGTAACTATCGCAGCGAAATTATG
>JBDUDE010000996.1:0-7258 GCA_040003105.1 Mucilaginibacter sp.
TATAATGAGGCCTATAAACAATCAAGAAAATTACCACTCCGTGCACCTTATAGCCTGCCAACCGAAGCTGAATTTGAATATGCGGCCCGTGGCGGCAGGATTGGCACCGATTACCCATGGGGTGGCCCTTATGCAAAAAATGCCAAGGGGTGCTTATTGGCAAACTTTAAACCCGGCCGCGGTAATTATACCGATGATGGCGGGGCCTACACAGTGGCTGTGAAGTCGTACTTCCCTAATGATTTCGGCTTATATAATATGGCGGGCAATGTTGCCGAATGGACCCTATCAGCATTTGATGAATCCGCCTCCACTTTTGTGCACGACCTTGCACCTACGTTTAATTACGAAGCTAAAGCCAGCGATGCCCCGGTACTGAAGCGTAAAGTTGTACGAGGCGGTTCATGGAAGGATATCGGCTTTTTCCTTCAAAATTCAAAACGTACGTATGAGTACCAGGATACCGCAAAATCATACATCGGTTTCCGCTGTGTTACTAAATACCTTGGTCGCGACATAAGGGATAAACGATAAACACAACAAAACAATAAAAATAACATTTAATCTTTTTTCAAATTACTATGGCTGGGAAGAAACAACCTTACGGAATTAATAATATCGTATCATGGGGCGCAACGGTGGTTATTGTTGGTCTGATGTTTAAAATACTACACTTACCGGGTGCAACATATTTTATTGCCGGTGGATTGTCGGCCGAAGCTATACTGTTCTTCCTGCTGGGTTTTCAAAGGGATGAAAAGGAGCTTGATTGGCGCCGTGCGTATCCTGAACTGGATGAAGACTACGATGGTGAATTGCCAAAAGCAGTTGCCCGCAAAGCAGTACCACAAGGCGACAGCTTTTCGAATACTGCGGCCTTGGATGCCATGCTTAGCGAAGCGAAAATTGGTCCTGAACTAATAAGCAGTCTTGCAAACGGCTTGCGCACATTTGGCGACAAAGTAAATTCAATATCACGTGTTACCGATGCCGGCGATGCCACCATCGCATTTACCAATAAAGTAAAACAGGCGTCAGCAAGTTACGACACTTTAAATGCTGCGGTTGAAAAAGCAGCGGTTAACATGACAGAAATGGCCGGCGCAGGCGTAGATACGAAAGTATACCACGACCAGGTGACTAAAATGGCAAAAAATTTAACCTCGTTAAATGCTGTTTATGAGCTGGAGCTACAGGATTCGAGCAACCATTTGAAATCAATGAATAAGTTTTATGGCGAAATGTCAACAACTATCCAAAGCTTTAATGAGTCGGCTGCCGATTCAAAACAGTTTAAGGAAGAGGTTAACAAGCTGGCCAAAAACCTTGCGACATTGAACTCAATATATGGCAATATGCTTTCAGCGATGAATCAGCCACGTGTTAATTAAGGATATTATTTAATTTTAATAAAAGATTAAGACAAATGGCTGGAGGTAAACAAACCCCAAGACAACGAATGATGGGTATCCTTTATTTGGTACTGCTGGGCCTTGTGGCCCTGAGTGTACCAGATAGCTTACTCGACGCATTTAAGAATATAACAAACAGTTTGGATGCATCAACCAACAATGTAAATAAAGGTTTAAATGATACTTATACAAATTTTGAAAATACAAAGCTGAAAGAGCAGCACGACCGTGCAGCGCCGATTTACAAAAGAGCAACAGATGCCCGCGCTACAGCGGAGGCCCTTATTAAACACGTGCAGGATATAAGAGACGAATTGGTTAAAGCAGGCGGCGGTATCAGCGAAAAGACAAATGACGTGGATAAAAGGGAAGATCTTGACATATCACCATACATTATGGTTACCGGAAAAAAAGGCGAAGCATTGCGGCAGGATATTGAGGAGACCCACACTAAGTTGCTTGGTTATTTAAAAGACGAAAAAGAGCGCCAGGGAATCAACTTCTCGTTAAATGCAGATGCCCCCAAACAACTTACAGGCCCGCAAAAAACATGGGAGGAAGCTTATTTCGGCGATGGTATTCCATTGGGTGCGGCATTGACCACCCTGGCTAAAATTCAAACAGATACAAAAAACGCAGAAAACGAAGTTGTAAAAAGAATATTGAGCGAAATTGACGTAGCGCAGGTTACTTTAGACCAGTTCCAGGGTGTTGCGGTGGCGCCAACCAGCTATGTATTAGCCGGACAGCCATATACAGCAGATATTTTCCTTACAGCTTACGATTCTAAATCAAACCCTACTATTACTATTAACAACTCAAGTGTGCCTGTGCAAAACGGGAAAGGGCATTATACGGTGAATACGTCAGCAGAAGGAATTTTTACCTATTCGGGTTCAATCTCTGTTAAGGGGCCGGAGGGTACAAAAACCTACCAACTGCCCACGCAAACTTACCAGGTAGCCCGGCCATCGGCGGTAGTATCGCCTGATAAAATGAATGTGTTATACATAGGAGTACCTAACCCGGTTTCGGTATCTGCACCTGGTATCGGGAAAGAAAAAATCAGGGTGAGCATGACGGGCGGAAGCATCAGTGGTTCAAATGGACATTATGTTGCTACAGTTAGTTCCGTTGGCGAGGCCCATATTACCGTGTCGGGAGAATTGTCGCCGGGTAAGACAGCTGTTTTAGGAACGTCATTGTTCCGTACAAAACGCATACCCGACCCAAAACCACGATTTGCCGGCAGAAGCAGCGGCTCGACCAGTGCTGCAAACATACGTGCGCAGGACAGGCTTTTTGCGATACTTGAAGGCTTTGATTTTGATGCGAAATTTAACGTCACCAGGTTTACCCTGATGATAGCAAAGCCACGCCAGGATGTGGTAATATACTCAACCAGCGGCGGAGAATTATCATCCCAGATGCGTGCTGCGATGAATGGCGTAACGCCAGGTACCACCGTTGTTTTTAAAGATATTATTGCTGTAGGCCCCGATGGCACACAGCGGGGGCTCGATTCAATTGTATTAGGTGCTAGTAATTAGAAGGATTATGAAAACAAGGATTTTAGTAGTTGTACTTTGTTTAGCCTGCATATCGTCATATGCACAAAGAAAGAAAAGAACAAAGGCCGCAGCAGCGCAGAAACAACAACCGGTGCAGCAGCAACCGCAACAGCCTGCCGGAGGTGTAAACCCAAACACTACAACAAGTGCTAAGCCAACCGGTACTGATACCACTAAAAAAGGACCGGCAAAGGCTTTTGAACACCCGTTGGACGGTTACTTTAAAAAGAACAATATTTTAAGTGCTAAAGTAACGCCATACCCTAACTTAAGGGAATCGGATGCTGCGTTTGTAAAACGTGTTTGGCGCGAAATTGATGTTCGCGAAAAAATGAACCAATACCTGGCTTCACCAAAACAGCGTTTGATTGACGTTTTGTTAACTGCTATTGACGCAGGTGAATTAACTGCCTATGACCCGACCCCTTCAAACGAAGACCCGGGCGGCGACAAATTCCTGGTGCCTTTAGGACAGGGAAAAGCCCGAAGCAAAATGGCCGATAGTGCCCTGGTTGAGAAATTTGATGCGAATGGCAATAAAACCAACTCGAGTATGCAAGCCGGTGAATTTATTGCTGATAGCGTGGTTAAATTCCGTATAAAAGAAGATTGGATTTTTGACAGGCAACGCTCAATATTTGAACCACGTATTATTGGTATAGCCCCCCTTGTAAAAGTGAAAGTGGGTACCACCGAAGAATACCAGCCAGCATTTTGGGTGTATTTTTCAGAAGCAAGACACATACTGGCTACTAAGGAAGTGGTTAGCCGCAACAACGATGCTACCGGCCTGAGCTTTGACGATGCCTTTGTAAAAAGGATATTCACCAGCTATATTGTCAAGCAATCGAACGACAAAGACGAGCGTATAAAAGACTACATGAACGGTATTGACCGCTTATACGAAGCCGACAGGATGAAGAAAACCCTGATGGATTGGGAACTTAACTTGTGGCAGTATTAAGTTAGCCCGAAAGACCGAAAGATATAGAGCCCTTGCAATTTGCGGGGGCTTTTTTGTGAGTATCAGATTTACGAAGTTTTTTAAACTTCGTAAATCTTTCGGAAGCCCTGGGTACTCCCTCTATACAGCCAAGCCATCTTTCGGACTTTCGGACTTTCCGACTTCCGGACTGTTGTCTTCCCCAAAATAAGCCACAATCGCCTTCGCTTGTTTTAAATTCACCACCTCTTGCAATTCTACTTCGGTGGCAGCCCGTACTTTTTTAACCGATTTAAAATATTTCAACAATTTTTCGGCGCTGGTTTTGCCGATACCTTCAATCAATTCCAGTTCGGTAACGAGGGTGCCTTTGTCTCGTTTTTTGCGGTGGAAGGTGATGCCGAAACGGTGCGCTTCATCCCGCAGTTGTTGGATAACTTTCAGGGTTTCGGATTTTTTGTCGAGATACAACGGGTATTGGTCGCCGGGGTAGTAAAGCTCTTCCAGGCGCTTGGCAATGCCGATAACAGTTACCTGCTTGTCGATACCCAACAGCTTAAGACTTTTCAATGCTGACGAAAGCTGACCTTTTCCGCCGTCGATAACGATCAGTTGCGGCAGTTCAGTCCCTTCATCAAGCATGCGCCTGTAGCGGCGGTGCACGGCTTCCTCCATGGTCGCAAAGTCATCCGGGCCTTCAACGGTTTTAACGTTAAAGTGGCGATAATCCTTTTTAGACGGCCTGGCATCCCTAAAAACTACTATGGCCGATACCGGGTATTTGCCCTGGAAATTGGAGTTATCAAAACACTCGATATGCCTTGGCAACTGGTTCATCCGCAAATCCTTCATCATTTGGGTAAGTAGTCTTTCGGCGCGTATTTCGGGGTTCAACTTTTCGTATTGGTCCAGCTTATCGCGCTTAAAGAAATGTACGTTTTTTTGCGAAAGGTCGAGCAGTTTACGCTTTTCACCCAGCTTTGGTACGGTGAATTTTATTTTGGAGTCATCCAAATCGATATCAAACGGCACTATAATTTCTTTTGAATGACTGTCGTACCTGCTCCGGAATTCGGATATCGCCAGGGTAAGCAATTCCTCGTCGCTTTCATCCAGCCGTTTTTTCAGCTCGATGGTTTGCGTTTGTATGATGGTGCCGTTCATCACCTTCAGATAATTTACAAAAGCGTATTTTTCCTCCGATGCTATGCTGAATACATCCACGTCCGTAATAGAAGAATTGACCACGGTTGATTTGCTTTGGTAATTCTCCAGCAGCTCAAATTTTCTTTTCAACCGGTGGGCGCCTTCATAGTTCATGTCGGCCACGGCTTTTTCCATATCGGCCTTTAGGTTGCGCAGCACGGAGCCAATTTTGCCATTTAATATATCGGTTATTTCTTCAATGCTATGGTCGTAATCTTCTTCCGTTTGGTAGTTTTGACAAGGACCTTTACAGTTACCCAATTGATATTCCAAACAAACCTTAAACTTGCCTTTATCTATATTCTCCCTCGTTAAAGCCAAATTGCACGAGCGCAGGGGGAAGGTTTCCTTTATCAGCCCCAAAATATTATGCATCATGCTCACCGACGCATAGGGCCCCAGGTATTTTGAACCATCGCGAACAATACGCCGCGTCCAAAAAATGCGGGGAAAATTTTCATTTTTGATGATGATCCAGGGGTAGGTTTTATCATCCTTCAGCATTACGTTGTAACGCGGCTGGTGTTTTTTAATCAGGCTGTTTTCCAGCAGCCAGGCATCTACCTCGGTATCAACTATGGTAAAGGTAATGTTGCGGATTTTTGATACCAATACCTTGGTTTTGGCATTTATATGATTGTCCTTATTAAAATAACTGGTAACCCGGTTGCGCAAATCCTTGGCCTTACCGATATATATCAGTTCGTTCTCCTCGTCCCAGTATTGGTAAATACCGGGTTTATGGGGGATGTTTTTTAAAACTGCTTTATAGTCGAAGGAATTGTTCATTAGTTCATTGGTTCATTAGTTCATTGGGCCTTTTTGGCGGGGTCAGTGCTGCCTTTGAACTGTTCATTAGTCATTCGTTTTTTTGCCGGGATTTGACTTGCCGATGAACTTAAGGTACGCATTTAATTTAAGATGGACCGTTTGGAGCTTTTCATACAAACTGTTGAATTGCTCTTCAGTTATTAAGTTTCTTGTTTTGGATTTTTTTAACCAGCCTTTCGTTTCAATAATCGAGCCCCGACTAAAATAACAGAAATTGCGATTCTCTTTATAATGATACCGCCCATAGCCTTCAGCGATATTAGCGCTGATTGAATCCGCAGACCGGGCCATTTGTTTACCAACAGTATCTTTAGCGAAATAGTCCCATTCGTGAACTATGAACCAAATTTCATCGCCAAAGGCTTCGGCCAACTGATAAACCTCCAAATCTTCAAGGCTATGGTAACTCATGCTAATAAAATGTCTTCGTGTGCGGCAGCGAACTCTGCAAGTTAAGCCGCATTCACCAATGAACTAATGAACCAGTGAACTAATGAACGATCAAAACCCCAGCTTTTTATCCACCTCACCCGTCCCTTGTTGCTGTTGTTTATACTGGTTACAATCCATCACAATACTAACCCCGCCTTTTGGTGCGTCGAAATCAACATTCCTTTTTATGCCAAGTGCCGGGTTATCGTAAACCCGCTTCATAAACCCTGCAAATATTGGCAGGGCGGAGTTTGCGCCTTCGCCCATGCGGGTAGAGCGGAAGTGTATGTCGCGGTCTTCGCAGCCTGTCCACACGCCGGTAACCAATTGTGGCGTAACGCCCATAAACCAGCCATCCGAGTTTTCCTGGGTGGTGCCTGTCTTGCCGCCGATAGGGTTGGTGAGGCCGTACCTTCCACGCAGTCGTGAGCCTGTGCCTTCCTCAATAACACCCTTCAGCATATAGGTCATTACGTATGCAGTTTGCGCGTCCATAGCTTGTACCACTTTGGGTGTATGCGTATATATAACGTTGCCGTTTCTGTCTTCTATGCGTAATATATAGGTGGGTTCTGTCCATGTACCGTGGTTTGCGAACACGGAATAGGCGCCGGTCATATCAAACACTGAGGCGTTAAACGTGCCCAGGCAAATGGAGGGGTATGGCGGCACAGTGCTGGTTATGCCCATCTTTTTAATCAACTCCATTACCGGGATAGGTTTAACCTCGTTCATTACATACGCTGCCACATAGTTTTGCGAGTATCCTAATGCTTTGCGCAAGGTAATGGCGCCTTGCAAATAATCGGACGATGACTGCTTGGGTGTCCATGGGTCGCCGTAGCCGGTGATGGTTACAGGCA
>JBDUDE010000799.1:0-2183 GCA_040003105.1 Mucilaginibacter sp.
TTTTCGGGCTTTGTGTTCCAAAATTGCTGGTAACCGGTAATATAAACCGGCAAGGTCCCTGTTTTGCTGACCGTAAGCTGGTTGTCGGTTATTGTAGCTGTGTATGGAAATTTGGTTACCGTTTCGCTTTTTGCGCCGGTTAGCGTTAGCGCCGCAGGGTTTGTTTGCTTGTCACTGACCAGTACATCAGGCAAAATAGTTTCCAGTATCAACGCCGACTCGTAGGTGTTACGCCACTCCCCTTCTCTGCGCTGCTCTAAAAAGTAGCCCTGTATTTTTGGCAGCAGGGTGTTATGCCTGCCTTCGTTTTTTATGATTTTGTAGGCGAGTACGCTTAGCTGGATGGAATTGTCAAAAAAGCGATAGCTTTCCTCACCCCAATAAATATTGCCAAACATGGTGCGATGCTTTCCGGTCAGCAAACTGTCGAGCTTAATCACTATCCCTGTTTGCTGTTTCAATAACATCAGCCTTAATTTATCATAGTTTGATGGCATGTACCCGGTTAATTTCTTTTCTGCCATAGCGTTTTCTTTTTCTATCACCGCAAAATATTTCGGATAATCAACTTTAGCCTCCAGTTTGTGCAGTAACTCCAGGCAAACCAGTTTATCCTGGCCCGTGTAGCTTTCCATTTGATAAACCAGGTATTCAGTTAGTTTTTGTTTATCCAACTGAATTTGGTAGCCATCTTTTTGTGCGTCAACCAAAGCCTCAATCACATGCAGGCTTATCCAAAGTTCCTCATCGCTATCCTTCCACCAGCCCCAGGTGCCCTGGGTTTTGCGGTTTTCCTGCAGCTTTTTAATTACTTCGTTTATATTTTTCTCATACTTGAAATCCTCGCCTAAAAACTTTTTGATGCGCTTTTCCATCAACAGTCCCTTTAATTTGGAAGCCAGTTGCTCATTACATAAATATTTGTAAGTGCGTAGTTTTTGTGTTTCTTCCATCAACGCCGGCAGCACCGATGCTTCAGCGTGTAAGGTTACCGGGCCTTTTGCCGGGTCAAATTTCAGGCTAACGGTTGTGTCGCCGTTTAAGGCTTCAAATACGCCAATGGTTTCCCGCACCCCTTGTTTAACAACCGGTATTTTGCGCCGCTCGCCATCAAAATAGCCATTTTCGCGTTTGATGGTGTATTCGAAGGTGAGGCTATCGGTACTGGCGGCGGTTATGTTGAGGGTATCGATTTTCGCGTTGGTTACCGCTAAGTTATCCTGCTTTATTTGTTTCCCATTGTAAGTAAAGGTGCGGGTAAGTTTAGCAGCATCGGTATTGTAATTGGTAATTTTACCAAGCGCATTCAGTTCATCACCTTCCACCGCAAACAAAGGGGCCAAAAACGATGCGCTCAACGGTTTGAATGATTTTATTTGATTCTCCGCAAAGCCAGACTGCCGGCTACCATTTATACCGATTACAAACGTCCGCCAGTTGGTGATATCATCCGGAAAAACCGTGGTAAAGCTGGCCTTTCCATTTTCGTCAGTAGTGAGTTTTGGCTGCCAGTAGGCGTAGTCGGAAAAGTTTTTGCGGATGGATTGTTCCGAAGATTGCTGGGGCGCGCCGGGACCATTGTTTTGTTTTTTTGTTGTAGAGATGATAATTGCCCCGTTGGCGGCCCGTGCACCATACAAGGCTGTTGCCGCCGCATCTTTCAATATACTTATATCAGCAATGGCAGCCGGATCGATGCCACCCAGGTTATTTACGACGACGCCATCGACGACATATAAAGGTTCTTTACCCGCTATTTCCGATACACCTCTTATTCGAATTGACACCCCTCCTCCCGGACTACCCGGTACCACCATAAGTCCTGCTGCCTGCCCCATTAACGTGCTGTTAACTGTGGCTACCGCACCTGTTACATCGCGTTTCATTTGCGTGCCATAACCTATCACTACTACTTCTTTCAACTCTTTGGCATTTGCAATTAATTTGGAAGAAGATATTACACTTGAATATATTGCAAAGAATCGTGAATCAAAAAATGCAAAGTATATTACACATGATGATATGTGGAAATAATGTATGTATGAGCTTATTTATGAAGAGCGAGTACTTAAAATAGATATTCTTAAAATCAACACTGCTGATCGTAAGCGCATTAAAAATGCTATAGAGTCAAAACTTACAACTCATCCAGAATTGTACGGTATGCCGCTGAGACAAAGTCT
>JBDUDE010000051.1:0-7232 GCA_040003105.1 Mucilaginibacter sp.
AAGATGGCCTGCTGATGCGTATGACCGAAGCCCAGTGGGACGAGGTTTTAGACGTTAACCTTAAGTCGATATTTAACGTTACCAAGGCGGCATCAAAAATTATGATGAAAAACCGTAATGGTGTGTTTATTAATATGAGCTCGGTTGTGGGTGTACAGGGTAACGCTGGGCAGGCTAATTATGCCGCTTCAAAAGCGGGTATTATTGGTTTCTCAAAATCAATAGCAAAAGAACTTGGTTCGCGTAACATCCGTACCAACGTGGTAGCGCCGGGCTTTATAAAAACCGAAATGACCGAAGTGCTCGACCCTAAAGTTGTTGAAGGCTGGGCACAAGCTATCCCCCTAAAACGCGGCGGCGAAACAGAAGATGTGGCAAATTGCTGTGTTTTCCTGGCTTCAGATATGGCATCATACATCACCGGGCAGGTTATTCCGGTTGATGGGGGAATGCTGTAGTTAGTTAATTAAAGGCCAGAGATTAGTTCTGACCATAAAATAACGCCGGATGTAGTGAGGTTCATTGCTTCCGGCGTTTTTTATATGTAATACACGATAATTCAATACTTTTATTAAACTTAAAAACTTTCACTATGAAGATATCCGTAATTTTTATTTGCTATATTTTGCTTGTTTTTACATCCTGTAAAAAAGACAATAATGTTGCGCCGGCGAACACGATATCAGCAAGTATAGATGGAGTTGACGAAAGTTTTAACACAAACGCAGTGGCCCAATTAGGGACAACCGTAAAGTTAAATTCTAATCTTGCCATTTACGGCACAAACGGAAGCGCTGCGGATGATGATGTGATATCAATTACGCTTGCCGTGAATCAAACCATTGCTGCAGGCAGTTTTGTTTCAGGAAGTAATGATGTTGGTTTCGTTTCTATTCTTTATAAACATGGCCCGGTTTCTCTTACCAACCCTAATACCTATGCCACAGATATTAACGGGAGTCCCAGCACAGTAGTTATCACCAAAATAACCGATAATAATATACAAGGTACTTTTAGCGGCAAACTTATTTATAAAAATATCAGCAAAGTAGTTACTAATGGGAAGTTTAATTTAACTATTAAATAACGATGCACAAACTCCGACTATCTACAGTAATTGCGGCGTGTCTCTCATTCTTTATCGTCAATACTGCTACAGCCCAGCATAAACGGCTATTCAACAGACGATTTCAGGATACCATATTACACAAATTTGTATATACGTTTACAGAAGCAATGCCCGTGCCTGAAGGTGGGCTACAAGATTTTTTCAAACAACTTTCAAAAAAGCTAAAATTCCCCCAAGGTGATGCTGATTATGGAGGTAGAGTGATTGTCGCCTTTGTAATAGAACCCAACGGTAAAATTGATGGCGAAAGGGTCATCAGGGAACCATCCGGCAACAAACAAATTTTTAGTAAGCAGATTTTTGCAATCGTTAAAACAATAAAATGGAAACCTGCCAAACGTAACGGAAAGGCTGTTCCATTTTTATACACGCTTCCGATAACAATAGATATCGGCGAATAATAACTTATTCTGAATCATATCACAATATTTTTGCATTTTGCAAGTCAACGTAAAGCGTATTAGTGATACGCGAATATATGCATCTTTTATTTTCAATTACCTGGGGAACAATTTCGGGATGGTGGGTGCCTGCCTGCCTGCTGCTTGGCTTAGTTTATGCCTGGCTGCTGTATAGGCAACCTGTACAACTGGCCGATAAATTCCGCTATATTCTTTTTGCTGTAAGGGCGATTGTGATAACGTTTATAGCACTTTTGCTGGTATCGCCGCTGATAAAATCCGTAAGCTATAACCCACAAAAGCCGTTGATTTTAGTTTTGCAGGATAATTCGGAATCGGTAAACATGTTTAAATCGCCGGGGCAGACTGCGCCTGCAGCTGTTATAGATGGCCTATCGGGTTTAAAGCAACAATTGGGCGACCAATACGATGTGCAGGAGTTTCATTTTGATAAAGATTTAAGCAATGGCTTTGATAAAGGTTTTAACGGCAAACAGACCAATATATCACAAGCCCTGCACCAACTTAATGATAAGTTTGTAAACCAGAATATAGGCGCCATCGTACTGGCTACCGACGGCCTTTATAACCAGGGCACCGCCCCGCAATACGAAGCCAAAAACTTTAAGAACAGTATTTACACCATTGCCCTTGGTGACACTGTTGCCAAACGCGATTTGCTGATCGGCAATGTAAACTACAACAAGACCGCGTTTTTAGGCAACGATTTTGAGATTGAGATATTAACCGAAGCCTACCAAAGCAAAGGCGAAAATATCCATCTGAATATTACCGAAGATGGCCGGCAGGTTAATTCGCAAAATATCCCGGTAACCTCAAACAGCTTTCAAAAACAGGTTACGGTGAAGCTGAATGCTGATAAAAAAGGACTGCGTAAATTCAATGTCAGCATAGCGCCGGTTAAAAATGAAATATCCACCCAAAATAACTCCGAAACTATTTATATGGATGTGCTGGATGCCAAACAAAGGATTTTACTGTTGTACGAAGCACCACACCCGGATATCAGCGTAATCAAACAATCGATAGAGAACAACAAAAACTACGAACTTAAGGCCAGCCTGGTGAGCGATTTGGCCAACGTAAAGCCAGCTGATTATAACCTGGTTATCCTTTACCAGCTTACTGCGGCAAGTAATGGAATCGTTCAAAATACTATTAAAAGCAGGCTGCCGCTGTGGTACATAGTTGGCGGACAAACAGATTTGGGCAACTTTAACAGCCAACAGAAGGTAACCCGCATTAACTCGGGCCGGTTGGAGATGCAGGAGGTATTTGCCCAGCCTGTTACTGATTTTACAGCATTTACGTTATCTGATTCATCCCGCAAAAAAATAACCGCCCTGCCGCCTTTGCTTGCTCCCTACGGAAGCTATACCCTGCCGCCGCCGGGAAATGTATTGCTAAAGCAGCGTATCGGCAGTGTTGAAACTGCTTTTCCGTTACTGTCATTTGCCGATGAAGGCGGGCAGCGTATCGGGGTATTAAATGGTGAGGGCCTTTGGCGCTGGCAACTGGCCGAATACCAGGCTTATGGCAATCACCACACGATGGAAGAACTGTTTGGCCAGGGTGTGCAATACCTTACCGCCAACGCTAACCGCCAGCGTTTTATAGTTTATACGGCTAAGCATGTGTTTGACGAAGGCGAAAATGTGCTGATAAATGCGGAATTGTACAACGATGCACTTGAACTGATAAACACGTCCGACGTTCGAATTGAGATTAAAAATAATGCAGGGAAGGACTATAGCTTCCTGTTTAGCCGCAACGACAAAAGCTACCAGTTAGATGCGAGTACATTGCCTGTTGGCGAATACAGTTATACGGCCACTACTAAAAATGGTGATAAATCATTTACCGCTACCGGTCAGTTAACAGTTAAACCATTAAATCTTGAATCGCGCCAGAGCGCAGCCAACCATCAACTATTAAATACCATTGCCAAACAGAGCGGCGGCAAAATGTTGATGCCAGCGGAGGTTAACCAACTGGCTGCTCTCATCCGAAAAAATGAAAATATCAAGACTGTTGTGTATGAAGATAAGCGCTACAACGATATTATAGATGTGAAATGGATGTTTGTGATCATACTGGCGCTGCTTGGGCTTGAATGGTTTTTAAGGAAGCGGGAAGGGGAAGTATAATGCCCCAACTGATCATCCCCGAGTCGGTCGCTATCGACGACAAACATAAGCTATTGGGCCTCGACCACCTGCGGGCTTTTGCCATAGTTTACGTGCTGTTATTCCATTATAAGTTTTTCGGTCACCCGGCGTGGGAGCTCCCAATAGGCGTCTTCGGATGGACGGGTGTTGATCTGTTTTTTGTTTTAAGCGGATTTTTAATTGCAGGGCAGCTGTTTGCTGGTGTAGCCAAAGGCAAGCCAATTGCAGCACGCGAGTTTTTCATCAAACGATTTTTCAGGATAATACCACCTTACTTTTTGGTGCTGATACTCTACTTTTCCTTCCCGGCTTTAACCGAATGGGGCAATCTTTCGCCGGCATGGCGGTATTTTACATTTACGCTAAACTTTGGCCTCGATTTAAGAAAATACAGCACATTTAGTCATGCATGGTCGTTATGTGTGGAAGAACAGTTTTATTTGGTATTGCCATTGTGTTTTTGGCTGCTTACCAGGTACAATTTGGGTAAAAACGCCTGGATCGTGCTTGTGGCTCTGTTTATTGGCGGTTTTATAATACGCATTTACTGCTGGAACCATTTTGTGGCTCCGCAGTTATCTGACAACCTGCGCCCGCTCTGGAACCTGTATGTTTATTACCCAACCTATAATCGACTTGATGGACTGCTCGTAGGCGTAAGCATTGCAGGCCTGTTTACCTTTTACCCCAAAGTGAAAGCATGGGTAAACCAATATAGCAACCTGCTAATTCTTGCTGGTATCGCAGGACTCGTTGGCGGCTATTTTATTTGCCTGGAGAAAGAAAGCTTTATTGCCGGAACTTATGGCTTCCCGGTAATATCGATTGCATACGGTTTAATTGTAGCGGCAGCGGTCTGTCCTAATAATGTGCTTTATAAGTTTAAATCGGTCGTTACTGCACAATTGGCAGCATTATCATATTCCATTTACCTTGTACACAAAATAGTTATACATGTAACACAGGTGCAACTGGGTAATCTCGGGATGGATAAGGATAGTGGAATGATGATGGTTTGTTGCTTTGCTACAGTAATTTTGGCGGCGTTATTGATGCGGTATTTGGTGGAGAGGCCGGCGCTGAGGTTGAGGAATAAAATTTTGAAGTCGGAAGGCAGAGGTCAGAAGACTGAGGTCAGAAGGCAGAAATAAGAATCTTTTTAGGATTTCCAATTTTTGTGAAGCATGAAAAGTTTGGAGCCAATAACTTCTGCCTCGGCCATTAACGTTTTAAAATCATCTTCAGTTGTGTACTTACATTGTACTGCAAAATTCAACCACGATTTAGTTTCCTGCAGTGAGCCCATGGAATATACAAGGAATTTTTTGAACTCGCTCTCATATACTCTTCGGCCCCAGCCTTCAGCAATATTTGCACAAATAGACCTGGACGAGTCCACTGTTTGACTAGTTAACGAATATGTTTCGGATTTAGGAAAGGACCTGGTGAGAATAAAAATTTTCATGGAGTATTCGTTGCCTAATCGGTATACATCCAAATCAAAAAAAGATTTAATCATCGTTCTGAAAACTTACACGAATTATAGGCTCTTTTTCTACTCCAAGTTCAGACATCTGACTTCCGACATCTGTCCTCATTCCCCCTCTTTCTTCGGCGCAACTATCACAAACACATCCTCATTATCCTTCTTCATCAGATACTTTTCACGTGCGAATTTTTCGAGCTGCTGGGGGTTCGAGGTTAGTTCTTTAAGGTCTTTGGCTACCTTTTCGGTTTCTTTTTGGTAGAAATCGCGCTCCTGTTTCAGTTTGTTAACTTCCTGGTGGTACTGGTATTGCGAAAACAAATCGTTTTTGTCGAAAAATATCATCCACACCACAAACGCCAACGAAACCAAAAAATATTTGTTCCTGAACAGGTCTATCAATCTGCGAAATGCCATACCAGTAAAATTTGAGTTAAAGCTATTCATAATGCGCTGGGTATGCAAATATGGTTTTAAACTTTTCAACAGTTGGTTGTAGAGGTTGGAAAGGTTGCAGTTGTTGTAGCGGTTGAAAAAATTGCGCGGGCTCTTAACCATTACAACTTCTACAACCATTACAACTACTTCAACTAAACTTAATCCCTTCTTCCACCGCGGTTACCGCCACGGCTTGCGCCGCTCATGCCGCTACCGCCTGCTGTTTTGGTGCCACCGCTGCCACCACGGCCACGGTCGGCCCTGCCGAAGCTGCGGCCTCGTTGACCGCCGCCGCCACCACCACCTTTTTTTGGTCCTTCAGCATGTTTTGCAACAATGCTCTGGGGACTCATAGGGTAGGGGTGCGCTTCTTCAACAGGTATCTGTTTGGAAATCAGCTTATGTATATCTTTTAAAAATTCAATTTCTTCCTGGTCGCAAAACGAAAGGGCTATGCCATTTAAGCCGGCACGACCTGTACGGCCAATACGGTGTACATAGGTTTCAGGTATATTTGGCAGCTCGTAGTTAATTACGTGTGTAAGTTCGTCGATGTCAATACCACGGGCGGCAATATCGGTAGCTATAAGCACGCGGGTAGTACGGTTTTTAAAGTTTGATAAGGCCCTTTGACGCGCGTTTTGCGATTTATTACCGTGGATAGCCTCGGCAGTAATGCCAACGCGAACCAAATCTTTTACCACTTTATCAGCGCCATGCTTGGTGCGGGTAAATACCAGGGCGGTTTTAATTTCCTTATCTTTTAAAATATGGGCAAGCAAAGCGCGCTTGTCGTTTTTCTCAACATAGTAAAGTGCCTGTTGTATGGTATCGGCAGTTGATGATACCGGGGTAACTTCAACTTTTTCTGGCTTGTTAAGTATAGTATCAGCCAGTTGCTGAATTTCCTTTGGCATGGTAGCCGAAAAGAAAAGCGTTTGCCTTTTAGCAGGCACTTTGGCAATAATCTTTTTAACGTCGTGTACAAAGCCCATATCCAGCATACGGTCGGCTTCGTCGAGCACCAGCATTTTAATATGATCGAGGTGAACGAAGCGCTGGTTCATTAAATCCAATAAGCGACCGGGCGTAGCAACCAAAATGTCAACACCCCGGCGTAAAGCGTCGGTTTGCGGATTTTGATTAACGCCGCCAAAAATAACCAGGTGCTTTAAGCCTGTGTGTTTGCCGTAAGCTGCAAAGCTTTCGTCAATTTGTATGGCCAGTTCGCGCGTAGGGGTAAGGATTAATGCTTTTATTGTTTTTTGCTCCTTGTGCTGTAGCCTGTCCTGGTAAAGCAATTGCAAAATAGGGATGGCGAACGCAGCCGTTTTGCCGGTGCCGGTTTGTGCGCAACCCAGTAAATCTTTTTGTTGTAATAAAATGGGTATCGCTTGTTCCTGTATAGGGGTAGGGGTAGTATATCCCTCTGTTTTTAAAGCCCGTAAAATAGGCTCAATTATATTTAAATCTTGAAATAACATCTAATGTTTTTAAAATATGTTGCTAACGCGATTGCATAAGCGGGTCTGAAGAGTCGTCTGATAAATCAAAACCGTAAGCTAACGGGTAATTAGGCGCAAAGATAC
>JBDUDE010000100.1:0-2175 GCA_040003105.1 Mucilaginibacter sp.
GTAATCAAACAGGATGTAATGTTTGTCCGGGTCTGATGTCAGGGCTATTTCCAGGTGGCTCAGGGCCTCGTTGTATTCTCCTTTGGCAAACAGGTAAGCTACCATGCGGTAATACAGTTCGGCGGCGTCCGGGTTATTTTTTATAGCCTGGGCTATCACCTCAATAGCATCGCCAAGGCGCTGCTGCTCATATAAAATGGATGAGTAATCCAGCCAGGCATCTACATCTATCGGGTTTAGCTCTACCACTTTTTCGTAAGCGTGCTCAGCTTCGGTTAGGTGGCCCAGCTTGTACTCGGCATCGGCAATGGCAAACCAATAGTCGGCATTTGCAATATCAAGGTCGAGCGCTTTTTTGTAGAAGTGCAGGGCCTCAAAATAGCGTTCCTCAAAATCAAGGGTAACGCCAATCCCAAACCAGGCATCAGCCAGCTTGGGGTCCATCTTCACCGATTTTTTATAGAAAGCCCGCGCATCGTCCATCTGCTCCAGCTTTTCGTAGCATTCGCCTATGGCGCAATAGGTATCGGCGTTGGGCTGCTCGTACTCAAAAGTATGGCGATAAACCTCAATGGCTTCGGCATATTTCTCCAGGTTAACCAATGCATTGCCCTTATTAAAATAGGCCGATGCGAAGCTGTCCTTTATCAAAATGGCGTAGTCGTAAGCGTCGATAGCTTTTTCGAACAAACTGAGCTTGGTAAAAGCGTTGCCCAGGTTATACCATGCGGCATAGCTGTAGGGCTCGTTATCAATATACTGCTGGTAAAACGTAACACTTTCCTGCTGGTTGTCCAATACGTCGTAGCAAAAAGCAAGCTCGTACAAGGCATCCTGGTTCTCCATATTTTGCTTTAGGCAAAGCTTCAGGTAGGTGATGGATGTTTCGTAGTCGCCCATGTTTTGGTACACGTAGGCAATGTGCAGCAGCACCTCGTCGGTTTCTTCGGCCAGGTCGAGCGCTTTTTCGTAGTTTTCCAGGGCCTCACCGTAGCGCTCCATACTTTCGTACATATTGCCGCGGATGAGGTAAATATCAGGGTCAGACGCTTCGAGCATGGCGGCTTTTTCAAGCGCTTCAAATGCTTCGGAAACCTTATTGCTGATCACCAAAAGCTGGGCCTGCTTTATCAGGAAAATTGCGGCAAAGGGGTGCTGGTTGCGGGCATATTCAGCAACCTGCAGGGCACGGGGCGGATCATTTTTTTCGATGTAGTAGTCGATAATGTTCTCAAACGCCTGGGCATCAAAAAAGTACTGGTCATGATTACGAATCATCTCTTCGTACCGCTCTACCGAAAATTTTGGGTCTTCGGTGAAGCCAAATTCAAATTCTTCTTCCATTCAATTTTGTTTCAGAACATATCCTCAGTTCAGGCTAAAAAATCGCTCTGTAGCCCCTTTTTATTCTCCTCAAAACGGGAGAATCTGACTTAAAACCGAGATTAAATTACAAGTAATAAACATCCATAATACAATTTAGTTATCAACATTCAAACATTGTTAACAGCGCTATTTACAAAGCCTTGATAATTAATGCGAATCATTTTACCGGCAAAGGATGAGTTGATAATAAATTGCCTTAAAGATTTTTACCTTTGACAAAAGTAACAATTATGAGCCTTAATATTCCCGAAATTCTTACCCGTTTACATATAAACGACATAAATGACGCATTTAGTACCGGCAGCAACTGGACAAGCAGCCCTAATGCAGCTATAAAACACATCGTATCGCCAACCGACGGTAAAAAAATTGCGTCGGTAAAATTTGCCACTTCTGATAATTATAACCAGGCAGTTGAAACAGCACAAAAAGCCTTTATAACATGGCGTACGATACCCGCCCCCAAGCGTGGCGAAATAGTGCGCGAAATCGGCAACGCCCTGCGCGATAACAAGGAAAGCCTGGGCGCCCTGGTAAGCTACGAAATGGGAAAAAGCCTGCAGGAAGGCTACGGCGAGGTACAGGAAATGATTGACATTGCCGACTTTGCCGTAGGGCTTAGCCGCCAGCTTTACGGGCTTACCATGCACAGCGAACGCCCGCAGCACCGCATGTATGAGCAATACCATCCGTTGGGGATCGTGGGGATTATCTCTGCATTTAACTTCCCTGTTGCGGTATGGAGCTGGAATGCCATGCTGGCCTGGGTTTGCGGCGATGTTTGTATAT
>JBDUDE010000425.1:0-7210 GCA_040003105.1 Mucilaginibacter sp.
GAAAACTGCGGGCGATTACTTAACACCGGGGCTTTATTATTATCCGGAGGAATCTGCATTCGGTAAAACATCGCCTGAAGAGGAATCCTTAATAAAGAGTTTCTTAAAAGATGACCGTTTCCTGCTGACTTCATTAAATGCTTACAATATTGCGCTGTTAAGGTTAGCGTAGATAAATTAAGAATGGCGACGGATTTTTTTCAGCGTTTATCGATGTAACATAATGATCTGATAATCGGAAAATTCCCAATGATCATTAACAATAAAAATGTTAAATTATTTGCTAATAATCGGAAAATTTCCGATTATTGATTAAAATTTTAACAAATGAGAGCAGAAGAGCGTTTGAAGCAATATGCAGAGGGGCCGCTGAACCGGCAACTCATGTTGTCATTATTAAAAGATTATAAACGACCCAATGATAAAATAGCTGAATTGGTTAATTCGGGTGTGCTAACCACCGTAAAAAAAGGCTTATACATTACCGGTCCTGAAATCAGGGCCGATAAAGCGGAGCCGTTCCTGATCGCGAACCACCTGTGGGGACCAAGTTATGTATCGTTCGAAAGCGCATTGTCTTATTGGGGATACATACCTGAGCGGGTCTACGAGATCAGTTCAGTAACCATTAAGGGGACGAAAACTTACAGGACCCCGGCAGGCAGATTCACCTACAGACATGCGAAGCTTCCGTATTATGCTTTCGGTATTATGAACGCCCGGCTTTCTCCAAAGCAGAATGTCCTGATCGCCTCTCCTGAAAAAGCTATATGCGATAAGATCACCATGACAGCAGGCATCAATCTGCGTAGTCCGGCGCAGACTCTTGCCTTTTTGACCGAGGATATCCGCATAGATGAAGACAGGTTGCGTGATTTAGATCTCAAAATGATAGACACCTGGACAAAGGAAGCTCCTAAAACCTCCAGTTTGGTAATATTGACAAAAACGCTGCGCAGTTTATGATACAGGAATGGATAGCAGCATATGATCCTAAAGATCAGCAGCAGGCTTTTGATGCGATGCGGGAGATCATGCAGGAGATCACCCTGGCGGGACTGAACAGGTCCGGATTTTTTGAGAAGGCCGCTTTCTACGGCGGAACGGCGTTGCGAATATTTTACGGCCTTGACCGGTTCTCAGAAGACCTGGATTTTTCATTACTGAAGCCAGACCCCTGCTTTTCGCTGGAACCTTACTTTGACGCGATCATAATGGAATTCGCCTCGCTGGGCATAACGGTAAGTATTAAGGAAAAACAAAAGGTTGTCCCGTCCAATGTGGAATCGGCTTTTCTTAAATCTGACACCGTATGGAAGGAACTTATCCTGGAGGGTATCATGCCGCAGGCGGGGGTCAAGTTGATGCCCCATATGAAGATCAAGATCGAAGTTGATACGGAACCACCATTGGGGTTCGAAACGGAGGAAAGACTATTGACCCGCCCGTTTTCGTTCTACGTGAAGACCTTTACGCTGCCAAGTTTGTTCGCCGGGAAAATGCACGCGCTGCTTTTTCGCAAATGGAAGAACCGCGTTAAGGGCCGGGATTGGTACGACCTGGAATGGTATATCAAAAAGGGTACTCCGCTTGATCTTAAACATTTTTTATTGCGTGCACAGGATACCGACGATTGGAAGGATGAAAACATCACAACTGAACAATTCCTGAAGCTTTTAACGCAAAAGATTAGCAATGTCGACTTCGACCGCATAAAAGATGATGTCGTCCGGTTTATCCCGGATGACGCCGTGTTGAAGATGTGGGGACCTGAATACTTCCAGGATCTTACCGAAAAATTAAAGTTTCAGGACAAGGCGTAACCCGGGCGAGATATTTAAAATGCACAATAGTATTTTGAAAAGTTTTGTAAATCAGGAACTCGTCCTAACGGTAGCCGTGGTTGGGCTCGAACCCGGGACCATGATTTTTTTTCCTTTGTAAACTACTGATTTTTAAGTGCTTTTGTAATGTCAGAGAGGTGAAACCCCAAAGCGGCTACCAGGCCTTTTGTGAACCTCGTAAGTGATTGAAATTCAGTACGAAATAGAGATATGAGTGTAGCCCAGGTGGGCGCACCGACTATAAAAAAAGCCATTTTCTTGTTAAGAAATGGCTTTTTTGACTTCTAAGAGCAGGTTTTTCGTTACTTGCGGCACTGACTTGGCAGTCGTCCATTCTCAGGATTTACACGATTTTTTGTTTAGTTACACTCATGAATATTACAAATTTGTTACAGCCTTGTATGCTCAACCGATGTAAAATAGCTACAACAAGCGCATTAACTGTTGATTTTTGATGTATTTAGTATCACTCCCCGGTACAAACGATAAAAGAACATGGGTAGAAATACAAGATTAAGCAGTAAGACTCCTGTCACTATTTGGAAGCCGGCTGTGGGGTAATGGAGCGATTTAAAAATTGCGCCAACGGAGATCAGCAATGCAGCAATGAATCCTGCGACTACTCTTATATTATACCCCAGGGTATGAGATTTCCAATGTTTTATTGAATTTGAAAACAGGATAACGGCAGTGGTGATTACCAAAAGTAAAGCGATTTGGAATAAGATGGAAGCGCCCGACCAGTGCATGGTTTTGAACATAATAACAGTAGAAATACAAAATACAGTTAAAAAGCTGGATAAATAAATGATACGTTTCATGTTTGTCTGTTGATTATAGTTTAAAATTAAATAAAGTTCTTCCTGTATTTCGCGCATCCCATTGGGCGTAATGGCTCGAAATGCAATGTTATAGGCCGATTCAAAATCAGCCCCGGTTACTAATATTTCTTCAATAAAACAGCAATAATGGTCGAGCAGCTCGTTTTGAAGGTTATTATCGGTAACCCCATCAGCTATGACGCGGTTAAGTATTATCATTACTTGCCCATCGTTAAGCTGTTGCATAGGATTTTGACGGCTGTGGGGTAATTAATTGATGAATGGTTTGTAAAAATGCCAGTAATTCGTCTACAGATGCTTTGGCAGATATTTTTCCGGACGGGGTGAGGCTATAATATTTACGGACCCTTTTACCGATAAATACTTCTTCTGCAACTAATAATTTATCTGCTTCCAGTTTATGAAGTGCGGGGTAAAGTGAACCCTCTTTAACCAGTATTTTTTCGTCCGACATTTCTTTTACCAACTGCATTATTTCGTACCCATACATCCGGCCTTTGTCTTCCAGTAATTTAAGAATAATGGTGCCTAATGTGCCTTTCAATAATTCTGTATTGTTCATAAATTTAAATTGTATCAATTAACAATGCATCACAAATCTATGTATATAAATTTAATATTCAAATTTTTTTAGTAAAAAATAAAGGGCAAATACTATGCGATGGTAACACAAGGAAGCTAGCCCAACTTTCTCATTCAACCCTTCTTTAAATTACCTAAACCAAATATTTATTCATAATTTCAATACACTTAGTGTTTATTTAACACGCCAAAAACTATAAACTGTTAGCATTATTTTAGTTGAAATTTTTGTTTTTTGGCATGTTATCTGCTTATATTCGCCAACAAACTATATCAAATATTTATGTATATTATACACTAAGCCTATGAAAAACTTCATGACTTTAGGGCAATTTATTATTGAAAAACAAGCCGATTTTCCTTATGCCAAAGGCGAGCTTTCACGTTTGCTGCGCGATATCGGCATAGCGGCCAAAATTGTTAACCGCGAGGTAAACAAGGCGGGTCTTATGGATATTTTGGGCAATGCGGGCAGCACCAACATACAAGGTGAGAGCCAGCAAAAACTTGATGTTTATGCCAACGAACAGTTTATATCAGCCTTAAAAAGCGGTGGCGAATGTTGTATTGTAGCGTCCGAAGAAAATGAGGAAATTATCCGCCTTGATACCGATGTTTCAAAAAATGCCAACTACATCGTGGCTATCGACCCATTGGACGGCTCGTCGAATATTGATGTGAATGTGCCTGTGGGTACAATCTTCTCTATCTATCGCAGGCGCTCAATTGAGGGGCCGGCTACCATTGATGACGTGCTGCAAAACGGAACTGCGCAGGTAGCCGCCGGTTATGTGATATACGGCTCATCGACCATGCTGGTGTACACAACAGGCAAAGGCGTCAATGGCTTTACTCTCGATCCTTCAATAGGCGAGTTTTGCCTGTCGCATCCCAATATGCAGATGCCTAAAAACGGGCTTATATACTCGATAAATGAAGGTAATTATGTTCATTTTCCACAGGGCGTAAAACGATATATTAAGTATTGCCAGGTAGAGGATAAGGCTACCAGCAGGCCATATTCCTCGCGGTATATTGGCTCGATGGTGGCTGATGTTCACCGCAATTTGATAAAGGGAGGTATATTTATTTACCCGGTTACAGCCTCGGCGCCTAACGGAAAGTTGAGGCTGGTATACGAGTGCAATCCTATGGCCTTTTTAATAGAGCAAGCTGGAGGGAGGGCCACCAATGGCGAGTCGCGGATACTGGACATCGACGTAACAGAATTGCACCAGCGGTCGCCGATTTTCATTGGGTCGGAGCAAATGGTGCGTAAAGCTGAAAGTTTTATGGCCGGCGAATTATTGCCGGAAGTTAAAGAGCCTCAAACAGCAAACGTTTTTTAAACAGGTACATGGCAAACATTCATCCATTTCGTGCCATCAGGCCCAATTCGCTTTATGCTGATCAGTTGGTTTTTACCACTATGCAGGCAGAGTCGGTTGCAGGTAATCTAAATAAAAGCCAGGCACTGCCGCCACTAAAAACACTGCTCGAAACCGTTGCACGACAAAGGCCGGAAACACCCGAAGGGCAGTCTGGCGCTTTTGAAGAGGTTAATGATACGCTGCAAAACCTGGTTGAGAAGGACCGGCTGTGGAAGGAAGGCGCACCCGGCGTATATGTTTATGAAATAGCGCACAAAAATTATCGCCAAACGGGCATTTGGGCGCTTACGGATTTAGCTGATTATACCAGCGGCAAAATAAAAATACACGAGCTAACGCTCGACGACAGCATCCGCAGGTTGAAAAACTACCGTGAACATACGGGGCTTGAGGGTAACCCGGTGTTGCTAACCTATCCGCCAAATATGGTAATCAACAGGATAATAGCCGAAACCCGCGATAATGCGAAAAAAGCAAGTTTTGGCAACCGCGAAGCTTTCCACAGGCTTTGGAAAATTGAGGATGAGCCAACGATTAAGAAACTAACTGACGCTTTTGCGCAAATAGATGTTGCTTATATTGCGGATGGGCACCACAGGCTCAAATCGGCAGCGATGTTGGCGCAGGAGCAACAGGCCGGTGGTTTACCTGTATTTAACACCATTACCTCGCTATATATGGCGACCGACCAATTGCGGATGCAGGAGTATGACCGTGTTATATTACCGGCCGGGCCAATTGATAAGCACGAAGTGCTGGACAAGATAATGGAAAACTTTGATGCAAAAAGGATACACGGCAACAAGCCCTTGCAGCCAAAAGAGAAAAACCAAATGGGGATGTACCTGGCCGGCAAATGGTTTAGCTTGTCACCCTTGAAAATACCGGTTGATGAAGCTTTGGCTAACCTGGATGTGCATGTATTACAAAACCAAGTTTTGTCGCGTATATTTGGGATTGCCGACCCCGGGACTGAAAAACGTTTAAAATGCATTGGCGGAGATAGGGCTATTGAAGAAATACAGGCCTTGCTTGAGACGCACCCCGATGCGATAGTGTTTACACTTTGCCCGCTTTCTGTTATGCAACTGCTTAAGGTGGCCGATGCCGGCGAAATACTGCCACCAAAATCAACATGGATTACCCCTAAGGTTCCTTATGGCCTTTTAATGTACAGGCACATGTAAACCCGTTATTTAACCCATTTTGCACCGTTTTTTCACCCCCTGTAAATACCGTTATAATACCCGTTGCACGCAATGTTTAGAGTGTGTAATTTTAACCATTCAATAAAATGATACGTTAAACAAAAAAAGCAGCCGGCAATACTATAAATATGTAATTAACAGATTGAAATATTTAACCTAAACCTTATCACAATTTTGCAAAACTACAGTCCCGAACCGCCATCATTAAACCAAAGCATCGATGAAAAATTTTTCCCATTGCTTAAAACTGAGCATGCCGAAAATATACTCGAACGTATTACTGATGGTTTCACAGCGCTTGATAATAATTTTTGCTACACCTATGCCAATAAAAAAATCGGCGAAATGCTTGGCTGCGCACCCGAATCGTTGATTGGGCGAAACGTTTCGGAAGTTTTTCCTAAAGCGGTGGGCTCCCATCCCCACAAAGCATTTAATGCAGCCATGAGAAAGCAGCAATATATTTGCCACCAGGATTATTACGCGCCGTTGAATTTATGGCAGGAGCACCATATATATCCTTCGTCCTCGGGTTTATCGGTGTTTACCAGGAACATTACCGAAAAGAAAATGGCCGAACTGGAACAGGAGAAAATAACCGCAGACCTGGTAAGGCGCAACAACGACCTGGAACAGTTTACCTATATTATATCGCATAATTTACGTTCCCCGGTAGCGAATATCAAAGGCTTGTCGGATCTGCTGAACTGTTTTGACCACACTGACCCCGATTGTGTAACAACGCTCGACTCGCTTGCTTTATCGGTAAAGAACCTCGACAAGGTAATAATGGACCTCAACCAGATTTTGCAAACTGGTAACCAGGTAAATGATAAAAATGAGGCGGTATCATTGCCGGTATTGATAGCCGAGATAAAATCCGGCCTGCAGGATATGATAGCCGCTAGCAACGTGGCCATTTATTGCGATTTTAACTGGATTGACGAACTGTATATTCTTAAAAGCTACATACACAGTATTTTTCAGAACCTGGTTGTAAACAGCATAAAATACCGCCGAGCCGAAGTTGACCCAATTATACAAATCAGTACGTTACTGAAAAAAGACAAGGTCGTAATCAGCTTCAAAGACAATGGCAAAGGCATCGACCTTGACAGAAATGGAAAACAGTTATTCGGTCTCTATAAACGTTTCGACAATAGCGTTGAAGGAAAAGGCATGGGCCTGTTTATGGTAAAAATGCAGGTAGAAAGCCTGGGCGGCACCATAAGCGTTGACAGCGAATTGGGTAAAGGGACGGAATTTAAAATAACGTTGGCGATGGAAAAAAGTAATCGCTGATGCAAATTCTGAAAGAAGAATAACCACAGATACAATAGAGG
>JBDUDE010000976.1:0-7202 GCA_040003105.1 Mucilaginibacter sp.
ACGGCTGGGTAGTAAAAAGCAACCCCTTTGAAGGCGGCAGCGACCACACCCCATTTTTACAGGCTAAAATACCCGGTCTGCTGATGTGGCATTTTACCGATGTGTTTTACCACACCGATGCCGACCGGCTGGATATGGTTTCGCCGCAGGAAATGAAGAACTCGGGCGTAAGTGCATTAGCCACTGCCTATACCCTCGCCGCGGCAAACCAGGCCACTACTTTAGCCTTAATTGCCGAACTTGAAAAAAATGCCACCGACCGTTTGCAAACCGAATACCAGCTGGGTTTGCAGGCCATAAAAAGCGGTTCGCCTGCTGCTGATGAGAAGCATAAAATAGATGTATGGGCAAAATGGTACACCGATGCTATCGGAAAAATGACGGATATTAATGTGGATGGGGTTACTGGGCCGATAAGCAGTAGGATAGCTTTGGCGCAGCAAAATATAAATGGTTTGAATTTAAAATTTGATGGGGGGCTTAAGTAGGCTGCCGTTTGCCTCAGTTTCTTTATTAATGTGGTTATAAATAATCGAATGCACCGAAATGTCAAAATATCCGGAAGTTAAAAGTCAAGAATTGGTCGGGACATATCCGGCTTTCGTTAAATCGGGAGGCGGGTTTGTTTGGGACGAAGTGTTAGAATACCGGGTATGGTGCCACCCCCATGACGGCGCCCCGGATATTTATGAAGGGGATGATTATTATTATGCTTTTGAAGACTATGAAGGAGCCGTTGAGTTTTCAAAAGAGAACCCGGGATCTGAAGAACCCTTAGCTCTTATTTTACAGAAGGAATATATTGCCGAACCCGAGCCGGGCACTTATATACATGTCAAAGACCAACGGATGACGGAATGGCCGGTAGCGTTTCTTAGTCGCCCAAAAAGAACTGAACATACTATTACGGATTTTTTATCTCCGAATGCCCCTGCCAATAGATTAGACATATTACGCGGGTTAGTATGATAACAACAAGTAAAGCCGCGCAATACAGGTCGGCATAAAATAGTCTTCACGTTGTAATACCTGTAATACAACAGGGCACACCTTGTGCCATGTAGGCCTGTAATATATAGTCCATATAAACTGTAGCGCTCAGCCACGTTTTTTCGTAATATTATAAAACCACCTTAACAAAACCGTATTAAACCCCAAATACTGCTATGAAAAAAATATACTACCTGGCCTTTGCCGTATTACTTGCCATCGCCTGTAAAAAAGAGCACACCACTAATTTTTCAAATGGTACAATTGTCCGTATATCGGGGCAAACAACCGGTGTTACGGGGCAAACCATTTACGTAAATAAATACCCGGCTCAGGACAGTATCACCGTCGCCGGGCTAATGAAGGCCAACAACCTGGCTATTGATGGGTTTGTTTTTTATGAATATCAATCCTATAACGCGCTCGATCAGAACAACCAGGTGGGTTTTTACCAGATTGCAGGCGCCATGCAGGTAAGGAACGGCCTGCCGGTGTTTTTCGAGAACATCTTCTTTGGCTTCGAGAATGGAAAACTTAACGGCCCCTACCCGGCACCCCGGTTTATTGTTGGTAATATCGCCCTCGATAATAAACCAAACCTTGCCTTGCAAACCTTAAGAGATAAATTTATTAAAGTTGACAATGCAAGTGAGGCACACAATATTTCCATCGGCGATTCAACGTTGGTGGCGCAGCTGGGCTATTACAACCTAAACATTAACCACATGGCCGAGGGCGGGGCGCCCGATTACATAAAAGCCTGGTATGTACATCCGCAACATTCATCGTGGCCGGAGGGTTATTTCCGTGATGACAACGGGGCTACTATTTCCTTTAAGTCGCTTACCCACAGCGGGCCGATCAATCCCTGATAATCGTTTTAAAAATTAATTGCCGTAATACTTTTCAATGTATTATTGTCCCGGTTCAACATTGATAAAGCAGGCCCGAAGTTTTTTTGACCCCAATTTATTAATAACTTGGCAGCATGCACAAGTATTTGCTGAACATCATAACCCAACAGGTTTCGTTAACCGAAGCTGATATTGATTTGTGCAAAACATGTTTTGAGCCGGTGCTGTTTCCTAAAAACCGGGTAATTGAAGAGGCCGGCACAGTGCCCCGGTATTTATATTTTGTGATAAAAGGTTTTATGCGTTTATTTCATCATAATGAAAATGGCGACGAAGTAACCACTCACATCAATTGCCCGCCTGGATTTTTGACGTCTTACTTTCATTTCATCAGTCAAACTGCAGCCGACGAAAATGTGGAATGTATTACCGAATGTGAGTTGCTTAGAATCACCAAAAATAATTTAGACTACCTGGTTAGTCAAAGCGCCGCCTTTAAAGATTTCAGCATTGCTATATTTCAGCAATCCCTGGCCTACAACGAAATTCGCTCGAAAGAACTGGCCACCCTAACCGCTGAACAGCGCTATAAAAAGCTGATCGAGAACTATCCCGGCATCATCCACCATGTGCCGGTGCAATACATCGCGTCGTTTTTGGGTATGAAACCAGAAAGTTTAAGCCGTATACGCAAACGCCTGCTTTCCTAACATTTGTCAAGTGGATTAGAATTGACAGTCCGCAGATTTGAGCCATTAATTATTAAAAAAATAAGAAAATGGAAAATCAAAAATTATCACTTGTTAATGGCGCCAACGGGCACCTCGGCAATAATTTAGTGAGGCACCTGCTCAGTAAAGGCATCCCGGTACGCGCCGCGGTAAGGAATATCGGTAACAAAGCACCTTTTGCAGGTTTAGATTGCGAAGTAGTCCAATCGGACATTACCGACAAGCAATCCCTGGTAAGGGCATTAGAAGGTGTGGAAACCTTTTACGCAGTAGGCGCAGCATTTAAGCTCTGGGCAAAAGACCCTCAAACCGAGATTTATGATGTGAACATGCAGGGCATCCGAAACGCCATAGAAGCCGCCGCCGAAGCCGGGGTGAAAAGAATTGTTTACATAAGCTCGATAGCTGCATTAAATTACACCACTGTGCCCGTAAAGGAAAGCTATGGTTATAATCCCGACCGCAGGGATAAATACTACAATTCAAAAAATGATGGTGAAAAACTGGTTTTCGAACTGGCGAAAAAGCATAATATTGAGTTGGTGGCTGTATTGCCCTCGGCGATGATAGGCGGTGAGGCGTTTGCGCCGTTAAATGTATCTTACAATATCCTTAAGTTAATTCTGCAAAAAGAAATACCCGTAGAAACCAATATAGCGCCTAACTGGGTGGATGTAAAAGACGTTGCCGAAGGCTGTTATTTGGCCGCGACCAAAGGTATTAACGGCGAAAGATACATACTGGCCAATGAAAAGTGTACGTCGATTAAAGAGACTACCAAAATTGCGCAACAACTTTTCCCCGGACTGAAAATTAAATTACCGGTTGCGGTGCCAAAAGCAATTTTGTTTGCAGTTGCCGGATTAATGGAATTGGGCAGTAAAATTAATGGAAAAGCCCCGCTATTGAGCGTTAAGGATATTGCTATGTTTTCAGGATTGCAACAGGACTTTGATACAACCAAAGCAAAAAAGGAATTAGGCTTTAATCCCAAACCCTCGGAGCTGGTTGTAAAAGAGGCAATGCAATATTTGGTGAGCCATCAGTTGGTGGAATTAAAGTGAGGGTAAAAAAGTTCGGTGATAATAAATATTACCGAACTTTTAATACCGTTGGCCCATTTAGCTCCCCGGAGTCGCTGTTATATAATCCCCTCATTTCTGCACTTTTTAAGAAGTTTTATGCGCCCGGTTATAGGCTGGTAAGTATATCGCACAACTCCTGTGGTTTACTGAAAAACGGCGAGTGGCTGGTATCCATTTGATAGACTTTCTCGCAGGGTGTTTCTTCGTACATCTTGCGTTGTATAAATGGAGTTACAGCCCGGTCTTGGGTGCATTCAATATAAACTCTTGGAACCCGGCCAAAGTTTTCATCTGTTAGCACCATCGGAACAGCACCTGATTCAATGGGTTCATGGCTAAGTAACAGATATGCCAGGTCAGTAATGTAATCTTCACAGTCATGATATAGGCCTTCCTTAAAAATCTCGGGATGTAGTGTACTTGCATTTAAATCGGGATGGATGGTCACATATGGCTTCAGCCAGCCCCCCGTATCTTGTGCAGAATATTCCCTTTGTGTTTTACCGTTAGGGATTAAATAGGCAGCCAGGTAAACCAGCTTTTCGATTTTATCAGGCCTGTATTCAGCAGCCTGGGATATAAGAATACCGTTTTTGCTATGTCCTACAAGAATAACCTTGCCTTCAATGCTATCCAGTAGGTCCACAATTGCGGCTACTGTAGTTTGCATTTTTACTTCCTGTATCGGTGTTTTGTCCCTGCCCATACCGGGCAGGTTTATTGCATAAACTTTATGGCCCTGTTTTTCTAAAATAGGGACTACTTTGTGCCAGTTCCATGAGCTATGCCAGGAGCCATGTATTAAGATAAATGTTTTCATTGTTTGTTGTTTTTAATTTGTTGTAATTATTTCCCGGATAGGTTCGAAGCCCGCTCCTTGTTGAATTTTTAATTAATGAACCGGTGCTGCCTCCGGGCTACAGGTTTCGACATACTCCTTATTTTCCATACATCGATGGTACTAAGCGTTTGTTTTGCCGGTTCGCACCCAACTGTTGGGTTTTGCGCTACTTGTTCTGCGTGAAAATTTGCTTTGCTGTAATTCGGCGCTGGTGCTGAACGGTTGATTAAAGTTTGCATGATTTTGTAGTTTTTATTTTGTTAATTTTTTTTGCTTCTATTTAATGAAACAAAAATACAGGCAAGCGGATGGCCGGGAAACCCGTTTCTTGCGCTGTTTGATTGGTGAGGGATTTAACCTTACCTGGCGTCAATTATCATCTTAATGAAAGATTTTTGTCAAATCTATAAATATCGATATGTAATTATATCTTTGTGGCATGGACATCATGAAAATAAACGCCTCGCTTGCTAACGCTGCCCGCTATGATATTTTGAGATGGCTTAAGGAGCCCGAAAAAAACTTCCCGCCGCATAAGGAAGTCATCGGTTTTGAAGACGGGGTATGTGTTTCGTTTATTAAAGACAAATCGGGGCTGTCGCAGTCCACCATCTCTCATTATTTAAATATGATGGAAAATGCGCAACTGGTTATTGCTACCCGGATAGGAAAATGGACCTATTACAAAAGGAACGAAGCCACGTTAGCGGCGTACTTAAAGACTTTACAAAAAGACATTTAAAAAATTTGGACATATAAATCGATAAAATTAAATATATAGATATGAAAATACTAATTATCGGGGCTTCGGGAGTTATAGGGAAGCCATTATTTGAATCGTTAAAAAAGGAGCACGAGGTATTTGGCGCGCACAGAAGCAGTGCAGAATTTCCGGTAGATACCATGGATACTGCCTCGGTACGGCGGCTATTGGAAAGACTGCCTAAACTGGATGCCATTATCAATGCTGCGGGCGAAGCCGTTTGGAAAGAGTTTGATTTGCTGACAGAAGCCGACTACTATGTAGGAATTAAAGATAAGCTGATGGGGCAGGTTAACCTGGTTCATACCGCTAAGGACTTTTTAAACCCGAATGGTTCGATAACGCTTACCACCGGTATTTTAGCCGATTTTCCGGAAAGTGGTTCCGCTGGTTTGGCATTGGTAAACGGGGCTTTGCATAGCTTTATAATGGCTGCCGCTCCCCGGCTGAAGAATAATGTCAGGCTTAATATTGTTGCCCCCGGTGCAATTAAAGGCACTATTGAAGGTGAGGAATTGTTCGCCGGGCACGCGCCCGTAGCTATTGACGCGGTAATAGATGTGTATAAAGAAGCACTATCAGGTTCAAAAACAGGCCATGTATTTAAAATTTACTGACATGAAAATCCCAATTTATCAAATCGACTCATTTACC
The DNA here is from genome assembly GCA_040003105.1 of Mucilaginibacter sp. Lineage (GTDB taxonomy): Bacteria > Bacteroidota > Bacteroidia > Sphingobacteriales > Sphingobacteriaceae > Mucilaginibacter. The sequence continues at coordinate 5,919 of JBDUDE010000976.1, forward strand.
AAAAAGTTGTTTGGCGGTAACCCGGCAGCTATTTGCCATTTACCTTATTGGTTAGACGATGAAACCCTGCAAAACATCGCCATTGAAAACAATCTTGCCGAAACCGGATTTTTTGTAGAAAAAGATGGTCAGTACGAAATCAGGTGGTTTATGCCCCATGCTGAGATCGACCTGTGCGGGCATGCAACCCTGGCCGCTGCTTATGTGATTTTTAATTACCTGGATACAACATTAACAAAGGTGTCGTTTTCGTCGCTTAGCGGTATACTTTCGGCAACAAAAGAGGATACCGGCGCCATCACCTTAGATTTTCCATCATGGCCGCCAAAGCAGGTGCCAATACCCCAGCAGGTTATTGACGCCTTTAAAGCGAAACCCCTGGCAGCATTTGCCGCAAGAGATCTCATTGTGGTTATGGAGTCGGAAGAAGAGGTTTTAAATGCAGATCCCGATATAAATTTGCTGAAGGGGCTGGGCTATGTTTGCCTGGCCATAACGGCTAAAGGAACCACAGCCGATTTTGTTTCCCGCATTTTTGATGCGGAAGCCGATATCCCCGAAGACCCGGTTACAGGGTCGACCCATGCTATCCTGGTGCCGTACTGGGCGGATGTTTTGGGTAAAACAGAACTGCAGGCTGTGCAATTATCAAAAAGAAGAGGCGAGATTGCCTGCCGGCTGGAGGGCGACCGGGTGTTTATGACGGGTTTCGCGGTGCCGTATCTTAGTGGTTTTATTGAGGTTTGAACGAAGTATTCAGAAAATAATACGAAAGGCGGTCTGTTCGCATATTGACCGTCTTTCTTTTTTTAATCACTAAATCTTTTTTAGCATTATTGCCTAAGCATTCATCAACAAACATATCTAAGCAAAGTAAATTTGACTAAAAACGAACCGGGCATTAGCGATAACGAGGAAGCGTTCCTTAAAATCGAGGCGGATATTATTGCATTTGAGAATGACGCTACACTTTGCGAAGAGCAAAACTTCGACAAACGCCTCGAAGCGATAGATTTCCTGGAGTTTCATATTATTGACCATATTGAAAGCCTAATTGAAAAAGCAGCCCAGCCAAATCAATTGATTTTACTGAAACAGCGTGCCGAAAACATAAAGCTTGAATTAGCGGCAATAGACAATAACCTGTTCAAAAAACTTCGGGCAGATATCCGGGCCAATGGATGTACCGGGGAGCAGTTCAAGAACCTGGTAAGCAAATACATCGATATTAACACAGGCGACAATAACCACGAAGAAGCGGGTTATGATAACCTCGATATTTTT
>JBDUDE010000122.1:0-2166 GCA_040003105.1 Mucilaginibacter sp.
TTTACTGGTTTTTTGCTTTACCGGCTTGACTGACCTCTTCGGTCTTTACTGACTTCTTCGGTCTTTACTGACTTCTTCGGTCTTTACTGACTTTCCGGACTTTACTGACTTTCCCGACTTTACTGACTTTCCGGACTACCTTATCCAAAGCCTATCTAACAAAAAGAAAACCGCAAACACCACACTTGCAATACCGTTGGTAGTCATAAATGCAAAGTTAACCCGGCTTAAATCGTTAGGTTTCACTAATAAATGCTGGTAAATCAGCATCGCGCAAAAGAAAACGATACCCGCGTAATACAGATACCCAAATCCAACAGGTGTTAAAAACGCAGGCGCAATAACAAACAGCGCCGATAGTACATGCAAAAACGTAGATAGCCTTAAAGCATTTACCTTACCCAGCCATGCCGGAATAGAATGCAGGTTCTCGCTCCGGTCGAAATCTTCATCCTGAAGGGCGTAAATAATATCAAAACCACTTACCCAGCACAGCACAGCGAACGAAAAAAACAACGGCGTTAAAGCAAACTGCCCGGTAATAACCAAATACGCCCCGATTGGCGCCAACGATAAACCCAACCCCAGCACCAGGTGACAAAGCGCCGTAAACCGTTTGGTGGCGCTATATCCCAACACCACCAGCAATGCTACCGGCGAGAGGTAAAAGCACAGATCATTAATAAACCATGTAGTTATTATAAAGAGCAGGCAGTTAACTATGGTGAATGTTAAAGCAGATGTTGGGCTTATCCGTCCCGATGGTATATCGCGTTGTTTGGTACGCGGATTTTTTGAGTCGATGTCCCTGTCAAGGTACCTGTTAAAGGCCATGGCCGAATTACGGGCAAACACCATGCACAAAATCATCATCAACAGTTTCTCCCAGTCAAACCGGTGACTGGTGGTGGTAACCGCCAAAAAATAGCCTATAAAGGCAAAGGGCATTGCAAAAATGGTGTGCGTAAACGTAACTAAGGAAAGATACTTTTTCATGTGTATACAACTAATCCAGGGGCTGTCATGCTAAGGCACTCGAAGCATGCGGGCAAAGGCCTCTGCGCTCACCCTTCGAGTGCCTCAGGGTGACACCTGAGAGAACATTCAAAATTAATCAAAAATCATTACCATTTCGCTCTTTCGTACTGCACCGGCCATTTTACTTCGTGACCTAATTGGTGCGCGGCCCGCAGCGGGAAATATGGGTCGCGCAAAAATTCGCGGGCCATCATTATCAAATCAGCCTGCCCTGTTTGTATTATTTCGTCTGCTTGTTTTGCTTCGGTTATTAAACCAACAGCGGCTGTTAATATCCCGGCTTCCTTCTTTACTTTTTCGGCAAACTCAACCTGGTAGCCGGGTTTCAATGGAATTCTAGCCAGCACATTACCGCCCGATGAACAATCAACAAGGTCAATTCCCTTATTAATTAAGATCTTCGCCAATGCCACCGAGTCATCGGCAGTCCAGCCGCCTTCGGTCCAGTCGCTCGAAGATATGCGTATAAACAAGGGGTTTTCTTCAGGCCAGGTTTCTTTCACACTTTCAATAACTTCCAGCAAAAACCTGATGCGATTTTCAAACGAACCGCCGTACTCATCAGTGCGATGATTGCTTAAAGGCGATAAAAATTCGTTGATCAAATAACCGTGCGCTGCATGGATCTCGATCACTTTAAAACCTGCAGCTAAGGCACGCGCGGCTGCCGCTTTAAAATCAGCTTTTACTTTTTCAATGCCGGCTTTATCAAGCTCCAGTGGTGCAGCTTCTGTCGCAGCAAACGGAACCGGGCTTGGGGCTACAGTTTGCCAGCCATTTGGCTGCCCCGGCGCTAGCCATGCGTTACCCAACCATGGCAACTCATGACTACCCTTGCGCCCGGCATGGGCCAGCTGTATGCCTGCTACCGAGCCATTTTGATGAATAAAATCGGTTATCTCTTTTAGCTTTTCAATATGTTCGTCTTTGTAGATACCCAAATCGCCGTGCGAAATACGTCCTTCCGGCGATACGGCAGTTGCCTCGGCAATTACCAAAGCCGCACCGCCAACGGCACGACTACCCAAATGCACCAGGTGCCAGTTATTGGCAAAACCATCCACACAGCTGTATTCGCACATCGGCGATACCACCAGGCGGTTCTTAAATTCGATGTTTTTTATTTTT
>JBDUDE010000679.1:0-7191 GCA_040003105.1 Mucilaginibacter sp.
AGTTTATTTGACTTTTGTAAAGTTTGTTTTACATTTGGTAAATTAAACTTTACAAATCATGAAAACACGCTTTTTGTTTCCGACTCTCTATCGCCTGCTTGGCTGGTTATGTCTCGCCGCCGACCTAATCTTTATAATCGCCTTAAAAATTTTACGCCCGGGCGGTTATGCTGCCGCTGATCTGCACAGTGTGCCGGTATCGGGCGCAAGGCAGGATATTACCATAAATAGTGGCATGGTTTGGCACAACGATGTTATTATTTTACTGCTGATTTTTGGATTATTGTTCATTGCCTTTTCGAGAGAGAAAACGGAAGACGAACTGATTTCGCGGTTGCGGTTAGACTCATTGCAATGGGCAGCTTATGTTAACTATGGCATTTTTATAGTTTGTGTCACTTTTATACATGGTTTTGACTTTCTGCCAGTACTTGTTTTCAATGTGATAACGCCTCTTATATTTTTTATCGTCCGTTTTCAATGGAGGATGTATCAGCTTAACCGTTTACCTAATCAACCTTCGGTATCATGAAAAGCCATTTTCTATTTCCGTATTGGTGCCGGTACGTTGGCTGGGGCTGCATTATTGCCCATGTGCCGCTCGCAATGCTGGGCAAGGCGTATGGAATAAACAGCGTAATCGATCACGGACCTGTTACTGGGCCGCTTTTAAACGGCGAACACTCGTTTTTCATTTGTACCACGCTGCTTATGGCTGTCGGCCTGTTCCTGGTGGCGTTTGCCCGCGAAAAGATAGAGGATGAGCAGATCTGGCAAATCCGCCTTAACTCGCTGCGATGGGCCATCTACATTAATTATATCGTACTCATTGCCAGCCTGGTTTTAATAAATGATACCGGGCATATTCTGGAACTTAACCTATGGGTACCGCTGGCATTTTTTATCATTCGTTTCAGGTGGGTAATATTCAGGCTTAACAGGGCGGCAGGAGAGGACGCAGCGTTGTTATGAAAAACAACATACGCGTTGAACGCGCTATAAAAAATATAACCCAGGCCGACCTTGCCGATGCCGTAGGCGTATCGCGCCAAACAATTAACACCATCGAAAGTAATAAATACGTACCTTCAACTGTTCTGGCATTAAAAATATCACGGGTATTCGGCAAAGCGCTTGAGGAGATATTTATGCTGGAAGAAGGCGACTAGAAAGAGAATCAAGACAGAAGAAGAGAAAAGTTTATGAAAACCAAAACAACTTTTGCACCGGAGCTGGTTATTCCGAACGGGGTAACCGATATCAGCTTTTATGTTAAAGCATTTAATGCTGTTGAATTATGGCGATTGAATAACGATGACGGCTCGGTACACGTAGCCGGGCTTACCATTGATGATGCGCTGTTTCATATTCACGAGCAAACGGCGAACACGGGCTTTAGTCCTGCCATGCATGGCGGCACAACTGTATCAATTGGCCTGATGGTTGATGATGTACATGCCGTGATGGCCCAGGCCGAAGCAGCAGGCGCACAGGTTACCTCGCCGGTGACAGATTATGATTACGGCTATCGCCAGGGCAGCATTGCCGACCCCTTTGGCCACCACTGGACGATTGAAAAAATAATTAACAACGATATTTTAATGACCGGCAACTATGGAGAATAACACAGCAGACAATTTCGAAACAGCCATAAGGCCCACCTTATCGGTTAGCAACGGCATTGCCGCTGTTGAATTTTACAAGAGTGCTTTTAACGCCATCGAGCTGATGCGGGTTGAAGCGCCCGATGGCGACATAGTAGCGGAGCTGTCCATAAACGGCGCGCGATTTTTTGTTGCAGATGGTCCGCCGGAGTCTGAGCATGTCACACCAGAGAAGGCAGCTTCAATTCCCATAAGGATGGGATTGATAGTGGCCAACCCCGATGCATTTGCAGCCAGCGCCATTGCCGCCGGAGCAACAGAGGTTTATCCTGTTGCCGACCAGGATTATGGTTACCGCTTAGGGCATATTATTGACCCCTACGGGCACCATTGGGAAATTTGCAGGCCGTTGTAGGAAGAGGCAAGAATCAAGAAATCAAGAGTCAAGAAAGGGCGTTGTTCACCCGAAACGCAGGTCGCCGCTATTTGATTTTTATCTTGTCTCTTGAATCTTGACTTCTTGCTTCTCTCCAAAACCCTATCTTTGCCCCATGCGCTTTGATATTATTTCCGTATTGCCCGATTTGCTGCAGAGCCCGTTTGCACATTCTATTTTGCAGCGCGCGCAAAAAAAGGGAATAGCCGAAATTGTGGTACATAACCTCCGCGATTATTCAACCAGTAAACAAAAAAGCGTCGATGATTACCCTTATGGTGGCGGCAGCGGCATGGTGATGACCATACCGCCTTTTGCAGCCTGTATTGAAAAGTTGAAAGCAGAAAGGGATTATGACGAAGTGATATTTATGTCGCCCGATGGCGAAACGCTGAACCAGGCCATTGCCAACCAGCTATCCGGCAAACAAAATATTATTATACTTTGCGGCCATTATAAAGGCATTGACCAGCGTATACGCGATATTTACGTTACCCGCGAAATCTCTATCGGCGACTACGTATTATCTGGCGGCGAATTGCCGGCAGCTGTTTTGGTTGATGCGGTGGTTAGGCTGATACCCGGCGTACTGTCGGATGAAACTTCTGCGCTATCCGATTCTTTCCAGGATGGGTTGTTGGATGCGCCCGTTTACACCCGTCCCGCCGATTGGAACGGCTATAAGGTTCCCGATATACTACTAAGTGGCAATACGCCCAAAATTGAAAAATGGCGATTTGAACAGGCGGTGGAACGCACCAGGGCAAGAAGACCTGATCTGCTGGATGAGTAGGTGATTAGTTGAATCGTTGATTAGGTTCAATGAGTTGATTAAGTTAACTCACGTTTCAATACCCTGTATACCCCAATCAACCTTATAAACCCACTCCAACTTAATCAACTTAAAACCCTAAATTAGTTTGCAACCAAAATGCACCCTTTGCATTATAGTGTTGCAGCCATGAACCCCGAACAGGAAAAAGAGCTTATCCAACAATGCCGTACCAATCCGGCTGCCTTTGGGCAGGTGTTTGATATTTGGTATAAGCCGGTGTTTGGCTACGTTCTGCGTCGTACGGCCGACTATGACCTGTCAAAAGACATTGCCGCCGAAACTTTTTTAAAAGCTTTCCTGAAGATAAACAGCTTTCAATGGCGGGGCATCGGCCTTTCGGCATGGCTGTACCGCATTGCCACCAACGAGCTGAACCAATATTACCGCAGCAGCAAATATAAACCCCAATCGTTACAACAACTGCTGGAAAACCCGCAAATGGAAAAACTGCTGCACCAGCAGGACGATGATGAGCGAGAGACAATGGAAAAAGAAATGCAGGGCTTTAACGATTTTAATCAAATACGCACCAACCTGCTTAAGCTGGATATTAAATACCAGGAAGTAATAGCGCTGCGCTATTTCGAACAAAAAACAAACAGCGAAATAAGCGCTATATTAGATAAAAACGAAGGGACAATTAAGTCGCTGTTATCGCGCGGAGTGGAAAAATTAAGAAACATGCTTTAACACTGCAACCAAATACCAGGTTTGCATTATAAGGGTAATTAACATGAAAGATAACGACGAATTTTTAAAGAAAATGGAAAATTTACAGGTACCGGATATAAACCCGGGTGAGCACCCTAAGATGGTAAAAATGGCCATCATGAATGCGGAGCGCTCGGCAGCGCTCGGCGTGTGGCTTATTGTTGTGCCATGCTACTTTTTGTTTTGCGTGTGTATGTATTACTTTTTTCACCTTCGGCTTAGCTGGTTCGAGTCGATGTTTAATTTGATGGCCAGTCTTGATAAAAATCCCTCGCTCAGGTTTTTGTCGCCGCTTTTAATGGTGATATTTCCTATTGTATCCATCGTAATAAACGCCCTTGCCATTACCCACGTTCAGTATCAAAAGCTGCGGCCGGAACAGGGTAAAATAAAAGAGTTCAGCATCACCATAAAAATAAAAATCTGGAACATTTTATTGATACTGCTTAGCCTGGCTATTGTATTTACATTTTTGGCTTATATAATTACAGAAAACATTGTTGTTAAAAATTAGTACCATGAAACTAAACTGGTTTACACGCAAAGGGATTATTTACTGGCCGGCATCGATTGCGGGCTGGGTAATATTGGTTTTAGCGGTCGCATTTGCCATATACACCTTTATCGATATCGACAGCCGCTCGCATTCGGTAAGCGACACCCTCACAAATTTTGTATTCAACCTACTAATGATAGGGTTGGCTTACACCATTGTCGCCTATTTTACGGAGGCGAGGAGGAAAGTTGAGTAAGTTTGTTGTAAGGGTTGTAAAGTTTGAAAGTTGTAATGTTAAACAGCACTGGCACTGGCAGGGCACCGTTGTATTTTGTAATCCAACTATGTTTTTTCTTCCGGACTTTTCGGACTTTACTGACTTTCGGATTCTCCTTTTGTTAACAAAACAATAAATGTGGAAATTTTTCACATTGACTTTTTTTATTAAAAAATAATCCCTATAATTGCAATCCGATTTTTACGGGCTAAAAATCGCTTTTAAGAGCTAAAAATCATGGATTTAGTAAAATTTGTTGAAGAACAATCAGTAGAAAAAAGACAACTTCCGTCTTTTAAATCAGGAGATACGGTAAGTGTTCACTATAAAATAAGGGAAGGTAATAAAGAACGTATCCAGGTTTACCAGGGTGTGGTTATCCAGCGCAACAGTGCCGGGGCTACCGAAACCTTTACCGTACGCAAAGTATCAAACGGAATTGGCGTTGAACGTATATTCCCAATTAACTCACCAAACATTGACAAAATTGAGGTGAACAGCCACGGTAAAGTACGCCGTGCTAAACTATACTACCTGCGTGCCCTTACCGGTAAAGCAGCCCGTATTAAATCAAAAAGAGTTTAAGTTATCCGGCCTCAGGCTTGAGGTAAGAATAAAATATTTAAGCCTTTCCGGTATTCGGAAGGGCTTTTTTGCGTGTGGGATTATAGCGCTATACTGTAGCCAACCTTTACCTTATCCATTACTACGTGGGTGTAAAAGTGTTTTACATTTGCATTATCCATCAGCCATTTTTTTGCAAACGCTTCGTAGTGCGGCATCGACTGCATATTTACAATCATTATAAAATCATAACTGCCGGTAACGTAATAGCATTGCATCACTTCGCTTAGCTGTTGCATTTCGGCTTTAAATTTCTCGATGGAATGCGAATTGCCCCGCTCCAGTATTACGTCAACAACGCACGTTAACTCCAACCCCACCACCTGCGGTGAAACGATGGAAACATCGGCCTCAATTATCTTCTCGTCCCTTAATCTCTTAAGCCGCCGCTGAACTGCCGACGGGCTTAGGCCCACCTTATCCGCCAGTTCATCTGCTGTAAGCCGGTTGTCCTGCTGCACCAGCCGGAGAATGTGTTTATCAAACTGATCTGTTTTCATGCGGATTCTCCCCGTTTATGTCGTCAAAATCGCCTTAAAAACCCACCAAACGAATGTATTTGCGGGTTTTCGACACGATAGTACAGGTAATTTTGGATATAAAAAAATTCAAGCTAAAAACAAAAATGAAGTCATTCTTTTCCGAAAACGCGCCTAAAGCCATAGGCCCTTATTCACAAGCCATGCAAACCGGCAACTTATTGTATTGCTCAGGGCAAACACCCCTCGACCCTGCAACTATGCAAATAGAAGCCCCGGATATTGAAAGCCAGACACGGCAGACGCTTAATAACCTTAAGCAGGTATTAAAGGTGGCGGGTTTATCACTGGCCGATGTTGTAAAGACCAATGTATTTATCACCGAAATGGATAATTTCCCGTTATTGAATGCCGTTTACGCGGAAGTATTTGGGACCCATCGCCCGGCCAGGTCAACAGTGGCGGTAAAGGGACTGCCTCATAATGCCCTTGTCGAGATTGAATGTATTGCGGAGTTTAAAATTGACAAATCATCAATATGAAAACAGGGAAAGAAAATTTACAAGGAACGATTCAACCGTTCAGCGATGAAGAAATTGAATCGTTAAGACAGGAAACCAAAGGGTGCGCAAATGTTATCCACCTCAATAATGCCGGCGCGGGCCTGATGCCCGATGTTGTTACAAAGGCGATAGCAGACCATATTGAACTCGAAGCCAATATTGGCGGCTATGAGGCTTCGGCATTACAGGCCACGGCCGTGCAGGAGTTTTATAACCAGGCGGGCAAGCTTATCAACTGCAGCGCCGATAATATCGCATTTACAGCGAGCGCTACCGATTCGTACACGAGGGCATTGTCGTCCATTCCATTTAAAAAGGGAGATGTGATACTTACTTCGAATGACGATTTTATTTCGAACCAAATACAGTTCCTGTCGTGCCAGAAAAGGTTCGGCGTTAAGATAGAACGGGTAAAAAATGCAGCTATTGGCGGAATTGACCTTGACGACCTTGACCATAAACTTAAAACTTTAAACCCGCGCCTGTTATCGGTTACGCATATCCCAACCAACGCGGGCCTGGTTCAGCCGGTTAAACAAATTGGCGAAATAGCGGCCAACTACGAAACCATTTATTTGCTCGACGCATGCCAATCGGCAGGGCAAATGAAACTGGATATTGAAGAGTTGAAATGCGATTTTTTAAGCATAACCAGCCGGAAGTTTTTACGCGGGCCGCGGGGGTCGGGTTTCCTGTACGTTGCAGACAGGGTGTTGGACAAGGGGTTGGAGCCATTGTTTATTGACATGAGGGGCGCTGACTGGACAGAAAAAGATACTTACAAACAGGTTGACGGCGCCAAACGGTTTGAAGACTGGGAATTTGCCTACGCGCTTGTATTAGGCAACAGGCATGCCATTGAATATTATCTTAACGTTGGCGAAGAAAGGATTTGGCAAAGAGTAAAGCAGCTATCGGGGTACATGCGTGAAAAATTATCGGCGATAAGTAAAGTAAGGGTATTAGACAAGGGGCCGGAATTGGGTGCCCTGGTTACCTTTAATGTGAGCGGAAGTGACCCTGTTTACTTAACAGAGCAACTGCTTAAACGACGAATTAACGTGGTGCCAAGCTATCGGAAATTTGCTGTCATTGATTTTGATGAGAAGGACGTGGCATGGGCCATCCGGGCTTCGCCCCACTATTATAACACGGTTGATGAGATT
>JBDUDE010000815.1:0-2161 GCA_040003105.1 Mucilaginibacter sp.
CGGCAGGCAAAGTGGTTGTGCCAAAACAGGGTCATCTTCTCGCGCAACACGGCATCGGTAGTGCTCATGTGGCTAAGCCAGGCCACGTTAAGGTCTTTTTCCTGCTGGCGCTGTAGCTGCATAAATTGCTTTTTCTGCTCCTTGTCGCCCTTGTTAAGCATGCTGTAACCGGCACTTTGCTTTACCGTATTAATTGGCTGCGGATTTTCGGAAGTTTTAAAAAGCGCGCTTAAGGCCTGCTTTACGCGGGAGCCGGCGCTGTTAACATCCCCAAAACGCAGCCCGAAGCCGGCCCGTGCATACAAATGTTTTACCTGTAGTAAATTATCCATAATAAGGGGTATTTGCATTTGTATGACTTTATTTTGACAAAATGGTTTAAATTATTTATGGATTATTGATAATAACGGCATCTTTCCTTTAGTATTTATCCAATAAAAAAATTTAATCAGAAATTAAATTTTAATTATATTTATCCGTTCAATCCCTGTTAATTGAAAAGACTATTTGTGCTCTTGTTGCTGCTTTGTGCGGTAATGGCATCAAAAGGGCAAACCCAACCTTACGGACAGATCGATATTGCCGACCTGAAGCTAACTACGTGCGATTTTGAAAATGGCGCCAATGCAATGGTTTTGTTTGATAAAACCGAGGTAGTTGCCACGACAGATGTTACCACAATTACCCGGCACAGAAGAGTAAAAATCCTGAATGACAAAGGACTTAATGAGGCTGATGTTGTAATCGGATATACCAGCAAGGACCATTTTGAAAAGATTACCAATGTAGATGCCCAGACCCTTTACCTGGATAACAGCGTAGTTAAAACTATTCCGGTTGATAAAGCGCTGATTTATAAACAGGTTTCGGACAAGACGACTAAAACGCTGAAATTTAGCTTTCCTGCTGTTAGGCCCGGCGCTGTTATTGAATTTGCCTACACACGTACTATTGATTTTCCCGGCGATGTGCCCGACTGGAACTTCCAGGAATACCTGCCAGTTAGGTACAGCGCATTCGATTTAAAAATATCTACCGGTTTTAGCTATAAAATTATCCCAAGGGTATACAATGAGTTAGACAAAAATATCAGGGAGGCAATCCGTGGCAGCTATGGTGATTCAACCGGGGCACATTACCTGTGGGCCATAAAGAATGTTGAATCGTTTAGAAACGAACCGTATACTACTATCGCGGAAGACAATATCCAGAATACGCGCTTTTTTCTGTTTCAGACGCCTTATGCAAACATGAAGCTGTATCCACGGCCGCACACCTGGTCATTGGTTACCGACTTTCAATTAAACGATTCGGATTTGCGGAACGACCTCAACCGGAACTTAAAAGACGATTACAATATTCTGCCGGATACCAAACAGTTGAAAACCGATGAAGAAAAAATCCGGTTGATTTTTAACATGGTAAAAAAGAATGTTAAATGGAATAACCGGTACAGTTGGGGCAGTTACGATGGCGTGAAAAAAGCGTGGGAAAAAAGGGAGGGAAACAGCGCCGAAATAAATTTAATTCTTTATGGTTTTTTAAGAATGGCCGGCGTTAAATGTAACTTAACTTATGTAAGTACCCGCGGCCACGGGAGGGTGGATGTGGATTTACCCGGCATGAATAATTTTAACACCATGGTGCTGAGTATGACGACATCCACCAAAAAAAATTATATCCTTGACGCCAGCAGCCCGTACAACGCCTATAACTCAATACCGTTTAAGCTGCTTAACTGTTATTCGCTGACACTTAACCCCGACGCCAAAAACTACGACCTTAAGGTATTGAAAGATGAGCAACCCGTAAAAAAGGCGGTATTTGTTAACGCACAAATTAAGGCCGACGGAAAGCTGGAAGGAACAGCGCACATATCCAGTTTCGGCAGCATCAAAACGGAAAAACTGCAGGATTACGCCGATATGGGTGAAATTAAGTATAAAGAGAAGTTTGCGGGTGGCGATAACAACCTGAAAATACTTGCGCTGCAAAGAGAGAATATGGAGGCCGACTCGCTACCGTTAATCGAAAGCACAGATTTCCGGCTCGACCTGAACGGCTCGGATGAAAATTATATTTATGTTAACCCAACTTTGTTTACCTCATTTAATAAAAACCCGTTTTTAAACGAGAAGAGGCAGGCGGATATTGATTTTGG
>JBDUDE010000148.1:0-2158 GCA_040003105.1 Mucilaginibacter sp.
TTAAAAAAAACTAAGATTTATTGGATTGGTTGGATTTTAGGATTAGCTGCATTAGCTGCCGCGAGTTTAGCGTAGCGTAACTCTGGTGTTGCGTGGCGCAAGCTTTCAGCTTTCGTGGTGGTAAGAAAGTTTAACAATTTTTAACCTCTTGCATTACCTGTACAAATAGCAAAATTACGATATTGCTCCAATTAGCCTCTATCAGTGAACAAAATCTTCATTGTTGTAATTTTATCCAATTTGATAATTTGCTTCAACGCAATAGGACAGGCTAATACCATATCTGGCCTGGTTACTGCTAATGACCAGCGGCAAAACGGCGCGGTTATCAAAAATATCAGCATACACACACAAACCATAAGTAACGACATTGGCGAGTTCAATATCCGTGCCCGGACCTGCGACACCATAATAACTTCAAAGTCCGGCTATATAAACGATACCTTACTGGTAACACCGGCGCCATATTATGTTATCCGCTTTAAAAGAAGCCCCACCATGCTCAAAGAGGTGGTCATAAACAGCACAGCACTTACACCCGAAAAAACGCTTGAAGAAAATAAAATAGCTTACAAAGAAATTTACCGCAAAGGCGATAAAAGCCACGCCGTGGTTATTACACCGCTGGGCGTTGGCGTAGTTATTGATAAAGTGTGGAGCGCCGTAAGCAAAGAAGGTAAAGATGCCCGTAAGATGCAACGTCGGCTCACTACCGATTACAAAAGTGCGGTGGTCGACCGGCGGTTTACCAAAACGCTGGTTGGCAGGATAACCGGTTACGAAGGGATACGTCTGGATGATTTCATGGTAAAATATCGACCCACTTTTGAAATGATAAACAAATGGAATAGTTATGAGCTGATTGGATATATCAAAACCAAACTAATGGCAGATAAGGATAAAAAATAAAACAGGCGGAACCGTATCGCTTTTTGAAAGAGATGCGGTTCCGCCTGTATGCAAGGTATAAATTAATTGGACAGCGTAAACACGTCGACCGCTTTTGACGGACCGCCGGTTGCCTGGCCGCCTGCAAACACAATATCAAATTCGGCGGCAGCGGCAGCCAACAGGTTTCGCCCGGTATTTATTGACAGGGCGCTCCATGTACCGCTTTTTATATCGTAAACATCAGCTACGGTTGATGAACTTGCGCCCTTATAGCCACCGGCAAATACAATTTTGTTGGGGATGCCTGCGGCAGCAAGGTCTTCACGGGCCTCAGAAAGCTGGCCCGTTGTCCAGGTATTGGTTGAAGTGTCGTAAATATCAGCAGTGCTTACCAGGCCGGCTACGGCCGTATTTCCACCGGCAAAAACAATTTTACTTCCGGCACCGGCTCCGGCAAAATGGTCTTTAGCGCTGCTCAGCGCAGCAGTGGTCCATGCTTTTGTATTAATATCATAAATGTCAACAGTGTTTAAAGGCACGCCTGCATCATTGTCGCCACCGGCGAAAATAATTTTGCCGCCTGCCGCCCCTGCCGCCAGGCCGGTGCGGGCAACGCTAAGCTGGGCGGTTGTCCAGGTGTTGGTTAGGGCATTGTATATGTCAACTGTTTTTGATACACCTGCCGCACCTTTTCCTCCGGCAAAAATAATGATGTTACCTAAAGATGCTGCTGCAAGACCGGCCCGCGCTTCGCTTAGTTGCGCAGTTGTCCAAACATTTTTGTTGACGTCAAAAATATCAACAGTTTTCGATACGCCCGCTGCGCCTTTTCCGCCGCCAAAGGCAACTTTGCCGCCACCCGCTGCACCTGCAAGCATATAACGGGCTTCGCTTAAAGCACCGGCAAACCAGGTATTTCCAAGCACATCGTACACGTCAACAACCTTCGAAAAAGTAGCACCATTATCGGCGCTTCCGCCTGCAAAAAATGCGGCCCCGCCAATACCGGCACCCGCAAAATTGCTGCGCGCTACGGTCATGTCGCCGGTGCCGTTAAAAGCTATTTTTGTAAAGCCGCCGCCATCAACAGGCGGAGCGGGAGTACTTTTATTTGAGCATGAACTAATCATCGCCAGTAAAAAAACGGCGCAAATAAGTGAGGATACCTTTTTCATATAGTAAAGTTTAATGCCGCTAACTAGTACGAGCCGTCTTTTAAACAACGGATAGTAAAATAATTCTATTGTTAATTACGGTTAAAAACAAC
>JBDUDE010000063.1:0-7168 GCA_040003105.1 Mucilaginibacter sp.
GTCCATGCGCCTTCCAGGCCGCTGGTAATGGTGTCGCCTGCATTGCCGGCGCCATAGCTATTTTTCCAGCCCAGGCTTTGCTCAACTATACCTGCGCCTGCCGGTTCTTTATCAACGTATTGGCTTGGGTCGGCGGCGCCATGGGTTTTGCCGAAACTATGCCCGCCGGCAATCAGGGCCACGGTTTCTTCATCATTCATTGCCATGCGGCCAAAGGTTTCGCGGATGTCGCGTGCTGATGCCACCGGGTCGGGGTGCCCATTGGGCCCTTCCGGGTTTACATAAATTAAACCCATTTGCACAGCGGCAAGCGGGTTCTCCAGTTCGCGGTCGCTGGTGTACCGTTTGTCGCCCAGCCATTCGGTTTCGGCTCCCCAATAAACATCCTCAGCGGGTTCCCAAACGTCAGCACGGCCGCCGCCAAATCCAAAGGTCTCAAATCCCATCGACTCCAACGCACAGTTGCCGGCAAGTACCATCAGGTCGGCCCACGAAAGTTTTTTGCCGTATTTCTTTTTTATCGGCCAAAGCAGCAGGCGTGCTTTATCAAGGTTCGCATTATCCGGCCAGCTATTTAGCGGCGCAAAACGTTGGGTGCCAAATCCTGCACCGCCACGACCATCAGATACCCGGTAAGTGCCTGCGCTGTGCCAGGCCATGCGGATAAAAAATGGACCGTAATGACCGTAATCGGCCGGCCACCAATCCTGCGAGGTGGTCATTAAATCAAAAATGTCTTTTTTTACAGCAGCGAGGTCGAGGCTCTTAAATTCCTCAGCATAGTTAAATGCCCCGCCCATTGGGTTAGTGAGTGAAGAGTGCTGGCGCAGGATATTCAATTTTAATTGGTTTGGCCACCAGTCGCGGTTCCTGGTTCCGCTGCCTGCGCTTTGTTTTAGGGCTCCATTTAAAAACGGGCACTTGCCGCCGCTTTCGCTATTCATGTCGTGCAATATGCCCTTGTCCGATGCATTGTTTCCCATAGTTTTGTGTAATTGATTTATGCATCTAATTTATCACATTATCTTTTAACTTGATAGGCCGCCGGCTTTTATAAATTAATAATTTACATCATTATGGCTTAATTAAATAATGAATCATCCAGCCCGCTTAAGCCGTTGCAACACGTCTTTAATATACTTTTCTGTTTTCGAATAATTATTCATCATTTTGCAGCTTATATTTTTAATAATTTTTTATGAAGCACGAAGATGTGGTTGCAGCCCTGAAAGTAATTGCCGAAAAGGGGATGGCAATAAATTTAAGCAAGGATGATTTGAAAGATTTACAAACATACAACTTGATAGATGTTGCAAAAGGTGCAGAAAATGACAGGTCGCCGGCTTGTACGTTAACCAAAAAGGGCAAGGTAATGCTTAAAGCAAATTCAAAGCCTCAATAACTTTTACCCCGCCAGACCACCGAGGCGGTTAAAGCCTCGAAAATACAAAACGGGGAATTTTCATCATTTTGTTTAGATTAGATTTTTTAAACCAGTTAACTAAATGAGGAAGATATTTTCGGTTGTGTTTGCAGCAGCCCTGTTTTGCGCCGGCCAATCCACAGCGCAGGACAAATGGATAATTAAGGCCGATAAAATTGACCCCGCCAATTATTATGGCATTACGGTTGCCAACGGCATGATTGGCATTGTATCATCGCCCGAACCTTTTAAAGTTAAAAATGTGGTGCTTGCCGGGGCTTATGATTTGTATGGCCGCGGCAGGGTAAGCAATTTCCTCAATAGCTTTAACCTGCTGAACATGTACCTGGAGATTAACGGCAAACGCGTTGGGGTCGGCAACATCAGCAATTTTAAGCAGCAGCTTGACATGGAACACGCAGCCTTTACCACCACTTTTGATTATGGCGACGAAGCATCCATAAAATACACCTATTACTCGCTGCGCCAATTGCCTTTTACAGTTTTAATGGATGTATCTGTCACCGCCAAAAAGGCAATAACTATCACCGGTGCAAGCGTAATGGAAGCACCGGATGCATTAAAGGAAGTACAGAATTATTATAACGAGATCGACAGGCCGCATGTAACCATCAGCCTGCTAACTTCAACCGCTAAAAGCCCGACCGGTAAATTGCAGCTATGCGCCTCGAATACCTTTTTGTTTAACGAGACCCATGGCCAGGAGCCGCGCGTGATACACGAAATGTGGGACAATAACATGCACCTGATGAAGTTCAGCAAAAGCATAGCGGCCGGGCAGACTTATAAATATGCGCTGGCGGGCTCTTCCATTACATCAGCACACAACGCCGACCCGCTGAACGAAGCTGAGCGCCTTACCATGTTTACAAAGCTGGAGGGTGTCGACCGCCTCATCCAATACCATAACAATGCCTGGAACGAGCTTTGGAAAAGCGACATAAAAATTGAGGGTGATGACCAGGCCCAACAGGATGTACACAGCATGTTGTACCATTTGTATTCGTTCTCGCGCGCAGGCACCAGCTATTCGCCATCGCCAATGGGTTTATCGGGGCTGGGTTATAACGGCCACGTGTTTTGGGATGCTGATTTATGGATGTTCCCGGCGCTGTTGGTTTTGCATCCTGAGATAGCACACTCTATGGTTGAATACCGGTTTGAACGGCTTACCGAAGCTAAACGAAATGCCTTTGCCCACGGTTATAAGGGCGCGATGTTCCCCTGGGAAAGTGCT
Source organism: Mucilaginibacter sp. (assembly GCA_040003105.1). Taxonomy (GTDB): domain Bacteria; phylum Bacteroidota; class Bacteroidia; order Sphingobacteriales; family Sphingobacteriaceae; genus Mucilaginibacter. Next base: position 2,682 of record JBDUDE010000063.1, read on the forward strand.
GATAGCGGCGTGGAAGAAACCCCCGTTTGGGCCTTAAGCGGGCCATTTGAGCACCATATTACCGCAGACGTTGCGCTGGCAGCATGGAACTATTACTGTGTAACCCAGGACAAAGACTGGCTGCGCGAAAAAGGCTGGCCAATCCTGTCAGCCACTGCTGATTTTTGGGCAAGTCGCGTGGAGCGCAATGGACCCGGGCATTATGATATAAAGGACGTAGTCGCCGCCGATGAGTGGGCCGAAAATGTCGACAATAATGCCTTTACCAACGCCGCAGCAAGCGCAAACCTGCGCGCGGCTACAGCCGCTGCAAAAATATTGGGCTTGAAAGCCGATGCTGATTGGGAGGATGTGGCACAAAATATCCCGGTGCTTAAATTTCCGGATGGCGTAACCCGCGAATTTGCCACCTATAACGGCGAAGGTATTAAGCAGGCCGATGTCAACTTGCTGGCATATCCTTTAAAAACCATTACCGACCCCGCACAAATAAAAAAGGATTTGGAATATTACGAAACCCGGATACCCAATGAAGGTACTCCTGCGATGACACAAGCGGTATTTGCGCTGCTATATTCGCGGTTGGGCGATGGCACTAAAGCCTATCACTTTTTCAAGGATGCTTACGAGCCAAATCTCAACCCGCCGTTCAGGGTAATTGCCGAGACCAAGGGCGGCACAAACCCTTATTTTGCAACAGGCGCGGGTGGTATTGTGCAATCGGTATTGATGGGTTTTGGCGGCTTGGATATCACATCTAATGGCATCGTCCAAATCAAAAGCAAGCTGCCCGCTAACTGGAAATCGGTTACTATAACCGGCGTTGGCCTAGGTAAGAAATCCTATAGCGTAAAATAAACAAGCTGAACCGGGTAGCCAGGTAAACCAGGTGTGTTTTGTTGAAGGACTTACGCAGTTTAAAAACAAATGGTATTTATATTACGGTACTGCCGTTTCAAAAATTGCGGTGGCGGTACAGTTCATTTTAGTTAAATATTAGTTAAATAACTACAAAATTCCGGTAAACTAAGCAAAAAGGTTAACCACAAACCTGTGGTTTTACTCAAAAAACTGGCAGACACAATAATTCATACTTCCAACGGGCCGATAACCGGAATATCCAGAATGCCTACAACATTATTTCGTCAAAACGCCTTAAATTATCTCCGAACGATGTGCAATTCAAGTCTTCTATCAATATTCCTTAAAAGAATAATTTTTTTGTCTTTGAATTAATTTCTGCTCCAATTTTATCTTATTCAGACAAATATGCCTTGAATTGGCCCAAAGGCACTATTGAAGAGATTACCGGAAAGATCTGCCTAAAAGCCCAAATCCTAAGAAAAACCAACCCGATAACGGGGCATTGGTTTTGCATCTGTAACAATAATGATACTATTTATAAAAAACATGGTTTGCCTGCGCTGCCGTATGGTTGTTAAGGCTGAACTGGAAAAAATCGGGGCATATTGTATATCTGTCGAGGTTGGTAAAGTGGAGACGTTGAGCCCCTTGTCTATCGAACAAATGAAAAGTTTTAAAACTGCTTTGTTTAATGCCGGGCTGGAATTAACGGATGGTAAAAAGAACATCTTAACCGAAAAAATTAAAACTGTGATCCTGGATATGGTCAACTACTCAGACCAACAGCTCAAAACAAATTTTTCAGATTATTTAAGCAGTAAACTAAACCTGGACTACACTTACCTGGCCAACATTTTTTCCGAAGTGGAAGGTACAACTGTCGAGCATTTTATTATCATGGCCAAAATACGGCGGGTGAAAGAATTGATTTGCGATAACGAGCTAACCCTTACCGAAATTTCGTGAAAACTGCATTACAGCAGCGTGGCACACTTATCCACCCAGTTTAAAAAAGTAACAGGGATAACGCCTTCTCACTACAAATATATGGACTGCAATAGCGCAGTACGTTCTGAAATGTGTGAATTATAGAACTTATTTAAATAATAGTGTAACATCCGGCCTTCCCTTGTAAGGTAGGTTTGTATCGTCTTGAGTTCCGGCTACCCGGAATTGCAGGCATATGATTTCACTAATATTTAAATACCAATCTATGATGAAAAAATCTACCTCTAAAGTGTACGGTACCCAGGTGCGTAAAGGCAGGGGCCATACAAAAATATACAACGCCCTGCTCTGCACGGTGTTGTTGGCGATACTATTTGTTGCCGGGTGTAAAAAAGACAATTTTAAAGGCGAAATTAAAGGCACCTGCCCCATAGTAGTTTCAACCGACCCAATGGACAAAGCCGTTGATGTTGTACTTGATAAGGTTATTTCAATAACCTTTAATACCAGCATGAGCGCTGCCAGTATTAACAAAACCACGGTTACCATAAAACAGGGCGGAGCGCTTGTTGCAGGCACCATAGCGCCAACAGCAAATGGCGCAGTTTTTACATTTAAACCCGATGTACCTCTTTTGCCCTTTACAGTTTATACCGGAACGGTTACAACAGGCGCTACCGATACATTACGCAGTGCCATTGCAAATGCTTATGTGTGGTCGTTTACGACTATCCCGCAGGTAACATTATCTTCCCTTCCCGAAATTGGCGGCGTCACAACCGGCGCCGGCACGTTCGCGCAGGGCTCGGCAGCCACAGTAACTGCAACACCAAATGCCGGTTACGTTTTTGCCAGCTGGACGGATAACGGGGTAATTGTTTCAAAAAGCTCGAGCTATCAATTTACAATGGCCGGCAACAGGGTGCTTGTTGCAAACTTTACCAAGGTAAATACCGGCAGTTTTGCAGTTGTATTATCATCGAGCCCGGTGGCAGGCGGAACAACCGCAGGGGCTGGCTCATACAATGCAGGTTCGTCAGTAACAGTGACGGCCACACCGGCGATTGGGTATACCTTTATGAACTGGACCGATAATGGCGCGGCAGTTTCAAGCAGCCCGAGTTATCATTTTATTGTAGCGGGCAACAGAACATTAGTAGCCAACTTTAAAATTATACCTGCTTCGCAATTTGCGGTGGTATTATCGTCAAATCCTGCCGAAGGTGGTACCACAACCGGTTCGGGCGCTTACGCGGCCGGCACCTCGGTAACTGTAACCGCAACGCCGAATAATGGCTACAGCTTTACCAGCTGGACCGAAAATGGAACTGTAGTTTCTAACAGCCCATCGTATACGTTTCCTTTGAGTGCAAGCAGAACACTGGTTGCAAATTTTACGCTCAATACTTATACATTAAATGTAACCGCCACGCATGGAAGCGTTGTTAAAACCCCCGACCAGCCAACTTACAATAGTGGCAGTACAGTGGAACTTAAAGCAACCCCTGCTGCGGGCTATAAATTCTCTTCATGGAGCGGCGATGCCTCAGGTTCAACAAACCCATTGGTTGTAACCATGAATGCCAATAAAACAATCGTCGCAAATTTTGTCAGTGACACATTCACATTAACAGTAACAGCAGTTAACGGTTCTGTTGTAAAAACGCCGAACCAGGCTGCTTACACCAATGGCAGTATTGTGCAACTTAAAGCAACACCAAATCCCGGTTTTATGTTTGTTTCGTGGAGTGGTGATGCATCGGGTTCGGTTAACCCGCTTAATGTTACCATGAATGCCAATAAAATAATAGCTGCCAACTTTAGCCTGGTGCCACCGATAGGGCCTGGCCCGGTAAATCTTGGGCTTGCCGGTAACTATAACATGTTAACCAAAACCGGTATATCAACCACCGGCACAACATCAATAGAAGGCAATTTAGGGGTAAGCCCTGCCGCAGCTACTGCAATAACCGGTTTCGGATTAATAATGGATGCATCAGGCCAGTTTTCGCGCACACCTATTGTAACCGGAAAAGTATACGCAGCCGACTATGCTGCGCCTACACCAAGCAACCTTACTACAGCCATAAACGATATGCAAACGGCGTACACAACGGCAAATGGCCTGGTAACCCCAGCGCCGATAGTTGACCTTGGTGCCGGAAACATAAGCGGAAAAATATTGCCGCCGGGACTGTATAAATGGAGCACTGGTGTGTTAATAACCAACGCAGGTGTTACGCTTTCGGGCGGGCCAAATGATACATGGGTTTTCCAGATATCACAGGACCTTACTATAAACAACAGTGCCAAAATAACCTTGTTAGGCGGTGCCCAGGCTAAAAATATTGTTTGGGTTGTGGCCGGCCAGGCTACGTTGGGGTCGAACGTTGATTTTACCGGGATACTCCTGAGTAAAACACTTATATCGTTAAACACTGGCACCAAGGTTAGAGGCAGGCTGCTGGCACAAACAGCAGTTACGCTAAATGCCGACACTGTGGTTTTACCATAATCCGCACATCCTGTTCATTTCAAATGCATCCCCTGACGGGGGATGCATTTAATTCACAAAACCAATTAAAAAGAAGCAATATGTTACACATAGATAAATCAGTACAAAAACTCATCATTTTACTGGTGATGTTATTTATAACCGGCACTACGGTAAAAGC
>JBDUDE010000663.1:0-7158 GCA_040003105.1 Mucilaginibacter sp.
TTAATTAAGTCTCAAGTCCTGAGCTTTAAGTCTCAAGTCAATATTTCAAGATGTGTTATATTTGCAATGTTTTTTGAGCGAAATTGACTTACGACTCAAGACTACAGACTTACGACTTAAAAAATGATACAATTGCTCACCCCCACATACTGGAAAGATTATGAACTGATTGATTGCGGTGATTTTGAAAAGCTGGAACGGTTTGGCAATGTAATTTTGATCCGCCCCGAACCGCAGGCAGTTTGGAGCAAGGGATTAAGCAATGCAGAGTGGCAGCGTTTGCATCATATAAAATTTAAGGGCCGTTCGGCAACATCAGGCGAATGGTTAAAAAAGAACCCTGCCACACCCGACCGCTGGCATATTGAATATAAAAATCCCGAAGCAGGCATAAAATTCAGACTGGCGCTAACATCATTTAAGCACCTGGGTATTTTCCCCGAGCAAGCTATTAACTGGGATTACATTACGCAGTGTATAAAAAAATTCAAAACTACTGAACCTAAAGTACTTAATCTTTTTGCCTATACCGGCGGCGCTTCGTTAATTGCCAGGGCAGCCGGGGCCGATACAACGCACGTTGATTCGATAAAACAAGTGGTTACCTGGGCCAATGAGAACCAGGAGTTATCGGGCTTAACCAATATCCGCTGGGTGGTTGAAGACGCGCTGAAGTTTGTAAAACGCGAACTGAAACGAGGAAAAAAATACAACGGTATCATCCTTGATCCGCCAGCTTACGGCCATGGCCCCAATGGTGAAAAATGGAAGCTGGAAGATAATATCAACGAAATGATGGGCGACGTGATACAATTGCTCGACCCGGATGAACATTTTCTGATCCTGAATACCTACTCACTTGGCTTTTCCTCGGTTATTATCGAGAACCTGATAAAAAGCGCTTATCCGCAAGCCCAAAACCTTGAAACCGGCGAGTTGTACCTGCAGGCAACAGCCGGATCAAAACTGCCGCTGGGCGTGTTTGGGAAATTTTTTAAAAGTTGATTGGTTATTCTATCATATTTCAACAATTACGTCATCCTGAACTTGTTTCAGGCCCCCCCCTCAGGACAGGTTGCCAGCATGCTGTCTACTTTGCATATGAAAAATATTGTAAAATGATTATTTAATACCGTAAACAACAACTTTCTATACATCCTATTCACCCCCAACTTTTAACACTCTGTTAATAAATATAAAAATATTATCGACAAAAAGCCGTTATTTTGCGGCTAACCCGGTTACAGTAAAAATCAACAAAAAATGAAGTTAAAAAACATCTATCAACCTGCCCTGTTTCTATTTATCGCATTACTAATCTTCTCGGGCTGCAGCCAAAACAACACTGCAACCACTAAGGACCCGGGCAAAAAAGATACCGCGAAAACGGTAGCTAAAGTTGAAGATACTGTGCCCGCAACGGTAGTTTATCCCCCCATTGACAAAAAACTTTACGACTCCTTAATGAAGCGTTTAGCTCATGGGGATACTACAGGAAGATGGCCGGTAAAAAAGGCGCCTTATCCCTTGCCCGGCGCCATCTTACCATTCAAGCGTGTGATCGCCTATTATGGTAACCTGTCCGCTAAAAAAATGGGCATCCTGGGCGAGTTGCCGCCAAACGAAATGCTGGCCAAACTGCATGGAGAAGTAAAGCATTGGGAGAAAGCTGATCCACAAATACCTGTGCAACCTGCGCTGCATTATATCGCAGTGGTGGCAGCTGGTTTTCCCGGTAAGGACAATATGTATATCAACCGCATGCCGGATAAAAAAATAGATAGCGCAGTAAGGCTGGCCAAAAGGGCCCATGCCATACTTTTCCTGGATATCCAGGTGGCGTTGAGCAATATCCGCGCGGAGCTGCCTAGGTTGGAAAAATACTGGCAAATGCCTAATGTACATTGCGGTATCGATCCGGAATTTTCCATGCACGATGGCGTCCACCCCGGTAAAAAAATAGGCAGTTATGATGCAGCTGATGTTAATTATGTGTCGGGTTACTTAGCCAACGAGGTAAGGAAATACCACCTGCCGCCCAAAATTTTTATTGTGCACCGTTTTACACGTAAAATGCTGACCAATTATCAAAACATTAAGCTTCACCCCGAAATCCAGTTTGTTATGGATATGGACGGTTTTGGCCCGCCCGATTTAAAGACAGGTACTTACCGCGATTATATTTATAAAGATCCTGTGCAGTTTACCGGCTTTAAATTGTTTTATAAAAACGACTCGTGGCAGCCGCCGCATCACATGCTAACGCCCGAGGAGATACTAAAGATATACAAGCCTCACCCGGTTTATATACAATACCAATAAATTCAGTCCGAAGTCCTGAGTCGATAGTCTTAAGTCAGCTAACGACTCAGGACTTTCGATTTTAGACTCCAGACTTATGACCAAATGGGGCATTATCGGTTGCGGGCGTATCGCGCATCGCTTTGTGCAGGGGCTTAAGGCCGTCCCTGGAACTGAATTGGTTTCCTTTTGGTCGCGCCGGGCGGAATCTGTTAATGAGTTTGCAAATCTATATGGCGGGCATCCTTGCCAAACCGTTGACGAATTACTTGCCGGCGATATCGATGCCGTTTATATTGCCACCCTGCCCGATAGCCACGAATATTACAGCATATTGGCCTTTAACGCCGGTAAAGCTGTGCTCTGCGAAAAGCCTGCCGCTGTTAACCTGGAATCATTAAAGAGGATTTTAGCCGCTGCTAAATCAACAGGCATACTGTTTATGGAGGGGATGAAGCCGCCCTTCTTTCCTTTATACCGGCGTTTAAAAGAATATTTGGTTACCGACCCAATCGGCCCGGTTGGTTATGTTCGTGCCGGCTCATCCGTTGCCGACTGTCCACCCGACCATCCCAACTATCGCCTCGACCTTGTTGGCGGGGCCATTATGGGTATAGGTATTTACGAAGCATTTTTGGCCGTCGACTGGCTTGGCGAAACCCAAGAGGTGCAAACCATGGGCCGTTTTGGCGAAACCGGCATTGATATGTTCACCATCTTCCAAACCCGGCATGCCAACGGCTATGCACAGCTTTATTCGGGTTTTGATTTACATGGAAAAGGCGATGCGCTGATTTGCGGAACCATCGGTCACGTAACCATCCACAAAAACTGGTGGAACCCTTCGCGTGCAACCATTAATTATCTTGATGGCCGCATAGTTGAACTTGATGAGCCATTTACTGCCGGTGGCCTCAATTACGAGATTGAACACTTTTGTGACTTGGTTAGTCAGGGAAAACGTGAAAACGACATCATGACCCATGAAATGTCCCGTCAGATGATCGGTATGCTGGATACTGCAAGAGGGCAAATTGGGTTGAAGTTTGAGGGGGAGTAGCTTTCATTACTAAATAAAAATCATCATATTCGAATGCCAGACATTTTGAATCTTAATAACCTTTTCATGTATAAAAATCTATTTATCGCAATCCTTCTGATACTTCCCTTTCTGACTAATGCGCAATCGGCACCAGTTTTTGTAAAACACATTGAAAAAGCTACCTGGGGCATTAGTGGTACCTGTAAATTCGACGAACATTTAAATATCTTACAATTTGATACCGGAACTAATGAGTTTGGACTTATCGCTGTAAACAATAAAGCGGAAATCGTATGGCGGTCGACTTTCAACAGGGCTTACATGGGATTTGGAAAATTTAAAGATAATGTGCTGATAATAACCAGTCCGCATAACGGATTCGGTGGTTACCAAATGCCCATAACCGGCCATATTATCGACGTTAAGACCGGTAAGATACTACTGGAAAAAAGCTTATTTAATATCCAGACGTCGAATAAAATTATTGTTAAACCATTTTTTAGCGAGAGTGGGTCCTTTTTTAAACTTTCAGTTCGCGAAGCACAATCAAAAAAAGGATTTAATCCATTTTCCAGTGCCAGCAAGTACGGTAAAACCAAGAATCTGACAATTATTGATTTCAATGAAAAGTTAGAACCCGTAAATCAGTTTAATCCGAAGATTGATGAAAATGCTTTTATCAGTCTGGCGACTAATAACGACGGAGATCTTTTTATTGCAGCTGCAACAAATGGCTATAGTGTAAGCTTCGTTAAATACATCAAGGGTAAACAAGAGCCATCGTTACCAATCAACGTCGAATTTGATATCAGAGATAAAAAGGACAGTGACGAACCTGAAAAAATAATCGATAATTTAAAATTAGCTGCGTCAGGCAATAGTCTTTATTCATGCCTGATAGAAAAAAATGAAGCCAAGGAATATCAGTTGACCGTAAATAAGATTGATTTCGAGAAGATGAGTAAGCTGCAAACGACAGAGGTATTTACAAAAGAGCGGCTGGCAGAAATTATAAAGGCTTCGCCGGGTGTGACTGATAAATATGACGTGTGGGTGGGTAAGCCTAAGTTACTTACTGTCGATTATTTGCAGGCTTTTGAGAATAACGTGATAATCGTATATTCTGACCGCGAAAGCGTTACTACCTACGACGGACACAGAAATTCTTATTATGTCAATGCTGGTTCACTTGTGATTAACTGCTACGACCCATATTTAAAACCTAAATTTTTAAATATAATGCCGATTAACTATTCAGCTGGGGGGTGGTTCACGCCTTCCTATTACTATCATAGCAATACTTTATCTATAGTAGCGACCAATAGAGCACACACAGGCGGTAAATTTTCAGGGCTTATCCCGATGTACGGAAACCTTGATCTGTCTGACGGAAAGTGGAAAAGACTCGAGTACTTTGATAAGTCCGATTTACCAAGTGGTTCGTTTAATGACCATGCAATGTGGTACGGCGATGGTTTTATAAGCCTAATTACAGATTATAACACTTTTGGCAAAACTAATATTAGCTTTTATAAAAGCGCTTATTAATCGTCGTTCCATTAGAAAGCGGGCAGGCTCATCAACTCCTCGCCGAAAGCCGTCCTCCTACACTAAAGCTTCAGCACAAGCGTAAACTCACTCGCTCCTCAAGCTCTTCACCGGGTTAACCAGCGCTGCCTTTAACGATTGAAAGCTGATGGTAAGCAAGGCTATCACCAATGCTGCTGCACCCGCTGCCGCGAATACCCACCACGAAATCTGTATACGGTATGCAAAATCCTGCAGCCAGGTGTGCATGGCCCAGTAAGCCAAAGGAGATGCAATTACAATGGCAATAACCACCAATCGCACAAAGTCTTTCGACAGCAGGGCGGTAATACTAAAGGCCGATGCGCCGAGCACCTTGCGTATGCCGATTTCCTTTTTGCGCTGGGCGGTGCTAAAGGCCGATAGACCAAGCAATCCAAGGCATGATATCAATATAGCTAACGCCGAAAAACAAACAAACAGGTTACCGAAGCGCTGCTGCGCAATATACTGCTTGTTGTAGGCCTCATCCTGGAAAAAGTAAATCAAAGGGAGGCCCGGCGTCAGTTGCTTCCATTGCTTTTCAACCTGTGCTATCGTTTGCTGCATATTGGCCGAAGTAATGTCGAGCGTAAGGCAGGTGAAAAAGCCATCAGCGGGGCGCATAGCCAAAGGCGGCACCAACTCCTGCGACGAATGGAAGTGAAAATCTTTTACCACACCTACAATGGTACCTGTAGCGGCAAATTGCTTAAAAGGTCTCCCAATAGCATCCTCCGGGGTTTTATAGCCCATCTTTTTAACCATGGTTTCGTTTATCAGCATCGCTTTTTCATCCAGCGCAATTTGCCGGTTAAATCCCCGGCCGGCTATCACATCTATACCGTACTGCTTTAAAAAGTCGCCATCAAAATTATATACATCACTCAAAAATTCCTGGTACGAACCACCGGCATCCATAATTGACGTCTGAAATTTGTTGTTGGGCGTACCCGGCACACCCGACGAGTACGACACACTTTTGACACCCGGTATGGCTCCCAGCAGCTGCTTTACCAGGTCGGGGTGCTCATTAATTTGGTGATTAAACTGGTAGTCAATCACCAACTTGTGGCCTTTATTAAATCCTAATTGCTCGTTTTGCATAAAATCGAGCTGCTTGTAAACTATTATGGTGGATATAATAAGCATAATAGAGATGGTAAACTGTGTAATAACCAGCGTTTTGCGTAGCATCAGTCCGCCATTGCCCGATGCAAGTTGTCCTTTTAAACTGCTGATGGGTTTAAAGCCCGATAAAAACAAGGCGGGGTAAACACCCGAAAGTAACCCAACCAAAACGGCAATTACCAATAAGCCGCCAATGTAATACAGGTTTGCAAATATGCCGGTCGCTATAATGGTGCCTGTTAGCTGGTTAAACAATGGCATCAGCAACGCGGCCAACCCTAGCGCTATCACAAACGCAATGAGGCAGAGCAAAACTGCATCCATAAAAAATTGCGCCATCAACTGCTTTTTTGATGCGCCTAGTACCTTGCGCACACCAATTTCGCGTGCACGTTTTAGCGAAAAGGCTGTTGTAAGGTTGATGAAATTAAAGCAGGCAATAAACAACACGAACACAGCAATAATGGAAAAGATGTAAATATTGCTGATGCTGCCGTTTTCAGAGCTGCCGGTGCGGTGTCCGCGTGGTTTGCCATACAGGTAACTTTTTTTAAAGGCTATATCGCCAGGCTATATTTCGATTGGCTTTGGTCGATATTAGCATTCACAAAGGCAGGGAACTTTGCTTGTAGTTTTGCAGCATCGGCACCGGGTTTTAACAGCAGGTAAGTATAGAAGCCAAAGCGTTTCCAGTTGGTATTCCAGCAGCAGGGCCCGATAAGGGTGCTCATGGAAAACAGCATATTCACCCGCAGGTGCGAGTTGTAAGGTATATCCTTCATTATCCCGGTCACCGCGGCCCTGGTTTGGCCGTTTATCAGCATGGTTTTACCGATAGGGTCGGCGTTGCCGAAATAGTGTTTGGCGGCAGTTTGGGTAAGTACTGCATTGCATGGGGCGTCAAACAAATGTTTGGCATCGCCACGCAGGAGCGGCCAGCTAAAAACTTTGAATACAGAATCATCAACATAAGCAACTTCTTCCTTGGCAGCGTTGTTGGGATTGCTCTGCAGTATCATATCGTCCATAAAAACACGCGTAGCAATTTTCACCTCAGGGAAGGCGGCTTGTACCGCAGCCGCCATCGGGCCCGGTGTGCTTTCGTAATTTACGCCAAC
>JBDUDE010000544.1:0-7153 GCA_040003105.1 Mucilaginibacter sp.
AGAACTGAATTATAACCAACTGTCACTCAGCTTGTTTTAAGTGGACAGTCATGATTAAAAATGGTTAAAATCAGCCTTTATGCCTAATTCAGATGCCACGGATTCTCCCTACAAAAATGATTCAATAACTCCGATTACTCTTGAAGATAGCATAAGAAAACGGCCCGCGATGTATTTTGGTGCGACGGGCAGCAAAGGTATAATTAACCTCATTGACTATCTGTTGAAGGATTTTTTTAAATTATGTTCTGCTAACGATTTTGTATTTATCATTTCCTTACACCGGGATAATAGCTTGTCGATTGAGGTTTCCAGTGAGAATAATCTTGTGCCTTTTTTGCAAAGTTTGAATCCCATTATAAACAAAATAGATTATTATAGCACCCGATTTGCCATAGCGGCGTCCAAAACCTTTAAGATTTCAAACGATAAAATTGAAATTATCTATATCAATGGCCAGGAACAGTTTAGCAGTTATCATAATTCCTCCGATTGTCAAACCAATCTAATTATAAACTTAGAACCCGACGAAACGGTATTTGGTGCCACAAATATTGATTATATCGCACTTAATCAAAAGCTAATACTGATTCCCATTACAAACCGGCAAACCGAAATAATTACAAAGGACGAACGTGGCAAATATTTAAGACAAAATTATTACCATTTTCCGCAAGGCTCTTTTTATATTTTTGACAGCGTTATCAATTCGTTAAATGGAAAGCCAGACTTTCAACTTAAATTTGAAGGCAGCCTGGGTGAACATCAATATCAAATAGCTCTTGCTGATAAATATTGGGGTGGGTCGATTACGAGTTTTGCTAATTATATACAAACAACTTGTAACGGGTCGTTGGTTGATGGGGTTATTGAGGGCATTATTATAGCAAGCAAAAAATACATCAAAGCGAATAGACTCGAACATCACAAAATCACCAAGAAAAAAATCATGGAAAACTTTATTATCGTTTGTTCTGTAAATGGCCCTGACTTCGACTATGAAGGAAGCTTTAGACAAAAGCTTTCGTCAAACATTGTTCAATCCCAATCAAAAGAATTAGTTCGTAAATGGATTTACAACTATTTGGCAAGTGACGAAAATGTCCGGTGCTCTTTTCTTTTACATTTTAAAGAACACTTTTTATTTCCATCTGAGCGATAGCAAATGGCATTAAATATCATCTCAGGGCAATTTTCGAGGAACAGACTACCCGGCAATCCAACAATTCCAACATCACCTATCCGAAATCCGAAATAATTTATTAGCTTTGCCCGGCAAATAATAACTCCAAACACATTATTTGCTATGCATTTAGACCCCGAAAAATTTGTCGCCGAAGGATTAACTTACGACGACGTTTTACTCCTCCCCGCCTACTCAGAAGTTTTACCGCGCGATGTTGACACCAGCACCTGGCTCACCAAAAAAATAAGGCTTAATATCCCTGTTATTTCGGCAGCTATGGATACGGTGACCGAATCGGCATTGGCTATTGCCATTGCGCAGGCCGGCGGCATTGGAATACTGCATAAAAACATGACCGTGGCTGCACAGGCTGATGAGGTACGTAAAGTAAAACGCTCGGAAAGCGGCATGATACAGGACCCGGTAACTCTGCACGAAGCAGCCACCGTTGCCGATGCTGTAAAAATAATGCGCGAATACCGAATTGGCGGCATCCCCATTGTTGACGGCACAAACAAGCTAAAAGGCATCATCACCAACCGCGACCTGCGTTTCCAAAAAGAAATGGACCGCCCGGTTAGCGATGTAATGACCAAAGAAAACCTTGTTGTAGCCCCACAAGGTACAAACCTGATACAGGCCGAAGAGATATTACAAAACCACAAAATTGAAAAGCTGCCGGTTGTTGATAAAGACGGCATCTTACGTGGCTTGATTACTTTTAAAGATATACAGAAATTCAAAAACTTCCCAAGCGCATGTAAAGACGAGTTTGGGCGTTTACGCGTTGGCGCAGCGGTTGGAGTAGCTGCCGATAATATCGACCGTGTAAAGGCCCTGGTTGCTGCCGGCGTGGACGTTATTACGGTTGATACTGCCCATGGACACTCGAAAGGGGTAATTGATATGGTAAAAAGTGTGAAAGCGTTGTTTCCCGACTTACAGGTAATAGCCGGCAACATAGCCACAGGCGAGGCTGCCATAGCGCTTGCCGATGCCGGCGCTGATGCTGTTAAGGTGGGAATTGGTCCCGGTTCAATTTGCACCACGCGTATTGTGGCTGGTGTAGGCGTTCCGCAATTGTTTGCAGTTTATGAGTGTGCAAAGGCGCTTGTTGGACGTGGTGTACCTGTTATTGCTGATGGCGGCATTAAACAGACCGGCGATATTGTAAAAGCTATTGCCGCCGGTGCCAGCTCAATTATGGCAGGTTCATTGTTTGCCGGGGTTGAGGAATCGCCCGGCGAAACCATTATATACGAGGGCCGTAAATTCAAATCATACCGCGGCATGGGCTCGGTTGAGGCCATGGATAAAGGTTCGAAAGACCGTTACTTCCAGGACGAGACCGATATTGTTACCAAACTGGTTCCCGAAGGTATTGTTGGCCGCGTGCCGTTTAAAGGCAACCTTGCTGAGGTTGTATATCAATATATTGGCGGCTTGCGTGCAGGCATGCACTATTGCGGTGCCGCTGTAATTGAGGATTTGCAAAAAGCCAAGTTTGTACGCATAACCGCAGCCGGAATGAGGGAAAGCCATCCGCATGATATTACGATAACTAAGGAAGCACCGAATTATACGAGGTAGTGATTGGAGATTAGTTAATTAGAGATTAGCCATATCCGTGAGACTTGCGAAGTTTTGAAACTTCGCAAGTCTTTTCCGTTTTATAGGGAATCGAAATATAATCCAGCGGCCCCGAGTACGCCACTATTTTCTAACTCCGACCTTTCAATTTTCAATCGTTCAACACTTTTTGGGTAGACCAAAGTACGGATGCGCTCCCACATCGATTTCTCGAAATAATCGTAGGCCGACTGAACGGAGCCGCCGAGGATAATTAAAGCAGGGTCATAAGTATACAACACCAATTTGATGGCGTTACCTAAGTGGGTACCCATTTCGGCGTAGAGTTTTAGGGCCTCCGAGTCGCCATTTTGGGCATCTTTAAATACTTGCTGTCCATCCAGCCCATAGACATTATTAAAGAACGAGCCGCTGCAATAAAATTCGTAATTATTATCAAGGTAATCTACGCAGCCAAACTCGCCAGCGCCGCAATTGGGGCCGGCGTAAAGTTGGTTATTAATGATGATGCCCGCCCCAAGACCTGTGCCGATGGTAAGGCCAACCATGTTTTTTATGTTCTTGCCCTTGCCAAAATAATGTTCGCCCAGTATAAAGCAGTTGGCATCGTTATTTACAAATACAGGTACTTTATATTTAGCCTCTAATATTTGCTTTAAATGCACTTCCTTCCATGATGGTATGTGCACTACATCATAAACTATCCCCAGTTCCACATCAACCACGCTGGGCACGCCTACGCCGATGGCTTTTACATCGTTATCAATCAGTTTATCCACTACAAAGTAAACATCCTCCAGCACTTGTTCTTCTGTTCCTTTGGTGTTGATGCGGCGTGAAATGATATCGCCCATGGCATCACCGGTAACAACAGCACCGCGAATATTTGTGGCGCCTAAATCGATTCCTATAATTTTTATACCTGTCATGCCGTGGCCTTTGTTTTATCGTCAAAAATAGTTTGATTGGTGATTAATGGTTTGGCCCAGAAACCAATGCTTAAAATGTATCCCAGTGTGAGATACAAAAAGGACATTCCCACGCGCAGGTCAGTCAAACTACCTATACCGCCTATAACCAGGGGAATTATTGCACCACCGATGATGCCGGTTACCAATATTCCGGCAAAGGACCCGTGATGTTCACTAACGGAATTGAGTGCCAGCGAAAAAATAACAGGATACATAACGGACGCAAAGAAGCCTACTGCAGGGAAGGCTATCAGCGACACTTTAGCAGATCCGAACAAACCTGCCGATAAACAAATCAACGCGGCTAGTGTAAAGCCAATAAGTACTTTACGGCTATCTGCTATCTTTAACAAAAATAAGCCAACGATACCGCCAACCAGCATTAATCCCCAAAAATAGGATAGTGCCTGGGCCCCGGTTGTCTTCGGATCGTATGCATGATATGTTTTTAGAAATTCAGAGATATTATTGTTAAGACCTTGCTCTGTGCCAACATAACAGATCATGGCAATAAAAAACGCCACGACAACAGGACTTTTAAAAAGTCCGAAGTGTGTTGCCCATGTACCGGCCTTTTCGTCTTCGTTCAATTTAACCACAGGAAATTTTGTACTGCGTATGATGATGATCATCAATAAGCTTATCACGGCAAATTGCCAGTACAGCGACACCCATGGAAGATTTGACGGCACAATGCCGTGAAATAAATTTAAAAAGCTGTTTCCTGAATCATTGAAATGAACAACGAAATAGGAATAGACCAAAGGGCTGAGAAAAGATGCGCCGCCAAATATCAATTGCGCCAATACCGAATTAAAAGCATAATTTTCTTCGCCGCCCGCGGTACGTAAAAGCGGATTGATCACCACCTGTAGCATTGCCATGCCGCTGCCTACCAGGAACAAGGAGACTGCAGTGGTTAGGGGCGTTGGAGCTATGGCTAGTAACAATGACCCGATGAATGCCACAACAAAACCTGTGATCATTATTTTCTTTTCCTTGTATTTTTCCAGGAGCATACTTGTTGGGATAGATACAAGGCCGTAAGCAATAAAAAAAGCAAACGGGTAAAAAGACGCTAAAAATCCACTTATGTTGAAACCATGAATAAAATCATCATTTAGTACACCAATAACGTTAGTGAGGAATGATATAACGAAGAACGTAAGCATGATTAGTGCTACGATGTAATAGTTGCGTTTCATGAATTTGGTTTAATAGCCGGTTTGGATTGATTTACATATTTAGCGCAAAAGTTTAGTATTTACAAGTTATTAAAAAAATTTAAAAAGTTTGGAGTGTGATTGTAGGGGGTTAAGTTTAAGTACGACGATTTTAATCGAAGAAATTTAACCACAGGAGATACGGAGAAATCACAGAGAACATAGAGAAAAAACTTAAAAGGCTCAGTGATCTCCGTGCCTTCTTTGCGCCTCCGTGGTTATTTTTCACTTCACCAATAAATTTTACTAAATTTGTTAGCATGAAGCGTTCCGGCATTGCGGATTTACCTTTGCATTTTGGTTATGTGCCCGTTTGGCTTGCCGAACGGATGGCAAAGCTTGGCCTGGCCGTGGTTGAAAACATTGTGCTGGATTATGGCCGCGACGAGGTCTTACGCCGCCTGAGCGATCCGTTCTGGTTCCAGAGCCTTGGTGCAGTAATGGGGATGGACTGGCATTCGTCGGGAATTACAACTTCGGTAATGGGTGCGCTCAAACGTTCTGTTAACCCGCATAGCAAAGAGTTAGGTATTTACATTTGCGGCGGCAAGGGCAATCACTCCCGCCGGACACCAGAAGAACTGATAAAGATTAGTGAAACCACGGGCCTTGATGGCAACCACCTTGTTAAATGCAGCAAGCTAAGCGCCAAGGTGGATAACACTGCTATACAGGACGGCTTTCAGCTATACACCCATAATTTTATTTTAAGCAGCAGCGGTAAATGGGCCGTAGTGCAGCAAGGCATGAGTGCCGAAAGCAAAACAGCCCGGCGCTATCACTGGCATTCGGAACAATTGACTTCCTTTGTTGATGACCCGCACACGTTCATTTACGGTCAAAATACCGGCACAATTTTAAATCTCGCTGATAAGCAGGCGGATAGTTCACGAAGGGGCATTATGCAGATTGCCTGCGAAAATCCGGAAACGATGCTGAAAGAAATAGGCAAACTGACTATGCCATCCCACCACGATGTGCGGGCAAAAGATGTTGATCTGAAAAGGCTCGGGGCAGTTTTATGGCTGGCGCACGAAAAGCAGCCTAAAGATTTTGAGGGCCTGTTGCAATTACAGGGGCTCGGGCCGCGTACATTGCAATCGCTGGCGCTGGTTAGCGAGGTGATACACGGCACGCCGTGGCGGTTTAAAGACCCCGCCCGCTTTTCATTTGCCCATGGCGGTAAGGATGGACACCCCTTCCCGGTACCGACGAAAGTTTATGACGAAACTATTGGTGTGCTGCAAACTGCAATTCACAAATCAAAACTGGGGTTGAACGAAAAAAACGAAGCCATCAAACGATTAACGCAAGTCGCACAGCGCGCTGAGCAGGATTTTACGCCGAATGCCGACTTTGACAAAGTTATTGAAGAGGAAAGAAACAACTCGTGGAAGTATGGCGGGCGCACTGTTTTTGGCAAAGCGCAACCACCTAAGCAACAACAGCTTAAATTATTTTAATTTTTGGGCCGATTCATTATCTAAATCATAATAAGAAGCGGTTTTACTTAAATAGAAACCGAATAAATTTGGAATTGTAGTAATAATTTATAATTTTGAGCAAGAGAATACGTTTGATAGATTATAATATATAAAATTGAACATCATGAAAGGGAATATACTGATAGACTTCTTAGTTAGAAATGGTTTCCTGCCCAACAATAAAAAACCTGTTTTAGCCCCTGTGCCCGTTAAGAGCAAATCACCGCTGCCCGCCCGTAAAGGCAATTAATCTGCATAAAACTCACAGCTTTTATTTCTCTGTATTTCCTTGCAGCATGCTTGCCACGTTGTCCCAAATTTCTTTTGAAGTATCCTCCGGGCTTTGATCGCCGTTTGCAATAAGTACCTTTTCCTCGTTTTTTAACAACTCAATTATTTCGAGGTATTTGTTGCGCACCGCCGTTAAATTATCAAGTGTTTCGTAAAGTTCGATAGATGTACGTCCCTTATTAAGGCGTTCAATGCTTATTTCGGGCGAAATATCTATGTAGATATTCAAATCAGGCCGCAGCAGATCGGCGCTTAATGAATTTGCCTGTATCACCCAGTCCTGGTCGATATGCGGGCTTTGATAGGCGTATGATGAAAAGTAATACCTGTCGGTTATAACAGTATATCCTTCCGATAACATTTTCAGCATCCCATCTTTCTGATTCAGTATATGATTTAGCCGATCGG
>JBDUDE010000613.1:0-7151 GCA_040003105.1 Mucilaginibacter sp.
GATAACATTTTCAGCATCCCATCTTTCTGATTCAGTATATGATTTAGCCGATCGGCCACAAACAGGGCAGCTATGGTGCGGTGGTCGCTGTCAATCCGGTGATTGAACATATCCCTTATCATCTTGCCGGGAGGGCTGTCGGTAGGTTCGCAGGTAACGTAAACTTTTTGGCCGGCCGCTTCCAATTTCCCCTTCAATAATTTAACCTGGGTGCTTTTGCCGCTGCCATCAATGCCTTCAAAGGCAATAAAAAAGTTTTTCTTCATTAAATATTTGTATGCGCCCAAATATACAGCGGCGGCGCAAAATATTGCGTCCCTGTAAATAATAAATCTATTTCAACGCAATACAAATAGCATTTGCCGAGTCCAGGTGCATTTTAATAGTGGGCAGGTTTTGTGCGGCAACTTTTTTTGTTTTGCTATCGGCGTTTTTGGTAGCACTGGTAAACAGTTTTACTGCGCCCTCGTGGTCAACCACCATCATTTGCAGGTAAGCTTTATCGAACTCAACCCCGTTTTTTTTCTCAAGGTCGCTTAACTGTAGCTGGTGTGCGGGGCTGATGCTGTCGGTTTCAATTATTTTTTTATCAGCTTTGAGTTTTTCAAGATCGTAGTCAAATTGTGTATGGTCGTCAATTATCATTTTTGCCAGGGTGATAACCCGATGATTATTTGATTTGGTAATAACCATGCCCGAAGCTTTTATTTCCATAAGGCCCCCCTCTATCCCGCTTTTTATAAATGTGATACCGTCCTGGTCATCGTTTATTTGGTTGTAATTTTTCCCTTTTTTATCCTGGCAAGCCTGAGCAAAAAACAGGAATATTATTCCCGCAGCCAGGTAAATTAAGTTTCTCATTAGTGGTGGTTTGCTTATATGCTTACGAATATAACACTTAAACACACAAGAGGTTTGAGTGCAAGGAAGAAAGTGAGGAATGTCATTTTAAATCGGGAAAGACCGAAAGTCAGTAAAGACGAAAAAGCCGGAAGGAAAAAGTCCGAAAGCCAATTTGTGCACCACAAAATCATCTTTCAGACTTTACTGACTTTCCCGACTTTTCGGACTGCCGCTAAGCTAAATTTCGCCCGGCATTTACTATACCGTATACGGTGCGTATCACTAGTTTATTATAAATCTTGACTAACTCCTCGTCGTTGCAATCATTTAAACACTGCAGGGCATAGTGCTGCATAATTACCAGGGGCAACACTATCTTTTCGCGTATGGCGATTGATTTGCGCTCCACGGGGTATTCCTGCATTAAAACTTTGCTGCCGGTTAACTCAAGCAGCATGGCTTTGGTTAGCTCAAACTCGTCTTTTAACATCGTCCAGAACGCGCCAAATTTTTTATCTTTCTCTAAGTAAGCCGTTACCCTGAAATCCGACTTGGACATTGACATGGTACAATTATCTACCATTGTCTTAAAAAATCCCGAACGGTTGTATAAGTCTTTGATCTCATCCCAATGGCCGTTGTCTTTCATTTTGTTTAGCGCTGTGCCTACGCCATAAAAGCCGGGAATACTTTGTTTTAGCTGGCTCCACGAGGTTACAAAGCTGATTGCGCGCAGGTCTTCCAATTTTAGCTGGGCATCGGTATTCCGCCTGGTTGGACGGCTGCTGATGTTGATATGCGATAGCAATTTCAAGGGGCTAAATTTCTCTAAATACTCCACAAACAAGGGATGCTGGCGCAGGTCGATAAACAGCTTATAACTTTCGTCCGCCATTTTTGATATTAACTCTTTGTGGCGGGTATCCAATAAATCGTTACGATTGGGATGCAGTGCCGATATGATACCTGCATTAATCAATTGCTCCATGTTAAACCGCGCAGTTTCAACCGAGCCGTACTGTGAGCTTACAGTTTGCCCTTGTATAGTCAACTGGATATGCTGGTTAACAATTTCGGTGCCCATTGAGGCGTAAAAACGGTGCGTTTTGCCACCGCCACGGGCCGGTGGCCCTCCCCTGCCGTCGAAAAAGGCTAAATCAATGCCGTATTTGCGCGCCATTGAGGTAAGCTCTACCTTGGCTTTGTAAATAGACCAATTTGCCATCAGGTAACCGCCATCCTTGGTACTATCTGAAAAGCCGAGCATAATAGTTTGAAGGTTCCCTCGCTTTTGCAGATGCTCCTTATAAAACGGGTGCGTATACAGGCTTTCCATAACGCCTGCCGCGTGTGTAAGGTCGTTCACAGTTTCAAACAGTGGCATAAAGTCGACCGTAAGGCTGTCTTTATCCCAGCCGCTCCACAAAAACAAATCAATCAGCTGCAAAATATCCGATGCCTGTTGGCAATTGCTGATGATAAAGCGCTGGCAAGCCTTTTCGCCGTTGGTATGTTGAATTTGCTTCATCAGCCTGATGGTGTTCAGCGTATCGCCAATTAAAAAATCGGCGCTCGCGGGGCAAAGAAAATCAACTTTATTGAACGTCAATTGCTCAAGCTTTCCTGCTTCATCCAGTTTTTCGTAGCCATCAACTATGCCGGTTTCTGCTTTACGGTTTTCGGTCACATAATTAAACACCTTTCTTAGCACCCGGCTGTCCTGCCTTATATCAAGCGTGGCGAAATAACAACCGAACAGGCGTACTTTCTTTATCAGGTCGTCAACAACTTTAACAAACAGGCTGTCGTGGTCGGCAATAAGGGTTTGCCGTATAGAATGTAACGTATTTAATATTTCGGGGGCAACGTTTTTGGGTTCCTGTTTGCTGTAAGCATTGTCGTAAACCAGTTTTTCAAGCGTCACCATAAATTTCTCGACGCCGCGGAAAGTTATCCTGCGTTTCAGCACCCTGAAATCACGATAATAAGCCCTGAAAACGCGCTGCCTTAAAAACGCCGCTACCGATTTGGTGATATCTGCCGTTACATTCGGGTTGCCATCGCGGTCGCCACCCGGCCAAAAGCCAAGCTCAAGCAGTTGGTTGGCGCGGTGGGTATCCAGCTCAAATTCATCCTCAAGCTTGGTTTGTATGCCGGAAACGGCATGGTAAAATATATTTTCCAGGAACCAGGCCAGGCTCACTGCCTCGTCGAACGGTGTGGGCGATGTTTTATTAAAGAAAGGTGTTTTGCCCAATTGCTGCAGCAAAACGTCGATGGTATTGATGTCGTTTGTTTTTAATGCCTCAATCAAATCCGTCATGATGCCCAATACCGAGCCGGGGTAAAACTGCGTTGGGTGGGCTGTAAGGACCAGCCTCAACGAAAAATCGTCGAGTTTTTTACCGATGTTGGTGCGTTGCTGCTCGCTTGTTGAAGCAACCTGCACCAGGCTTTGCATGGTACCCGTTTCATCTTCGCGGCCAATTTTGCTAAATGATGAATCCTCAATGGCATCAAACAAAACCACCTGCCGCTCAATATATTGTATAAAGCGGAACATACGGTTTATCTGCTCGCGATGGTCGATATCCGGAACATATTTTTTAAAGAATGACTCAATAATCTCGGATGGTGACAGCTGCTTGTTTGCTTCCTTTTCGCAATGCGAGCTAAAAAAGGGCAGCAAAATACCTGTATCTTTTACCTGGTAAAATGGCAAAGTTTGAAATAAGCTGTTATATAACTCAAAACGGGTTACAACTTCGTTGTTAAAAGCTGTTTCTCTTTGGCTGAGTTTTAACGTGGATGGCATATAGCAAGTTGAATAAAAAGTTTATAACAGGTTTGCAACAATTGGAACCGGTAAATGATTTCGATGATCGAATGTATTATTGCCGGCGCTGCATTTCAAATTCAAGGCTAAAAATAGGAAATAATGAGTAATTAATAATGGTTATGTGTTATTAATGCCATATTTATTAAAATAAGCCTTTATAATTTAATTTCTGTAAATTTGCAAGCCTGTTTAAGCCCCAAAAAAACATTTATGAAAACAGACTTCAGGGAAATAAAAAGCTTTTTTTACAGCCAGTATTTTTCTGACGGTATCCGCATGTCGATAGGTATACTTTTTCCATCGCTGTTGCTGATGCAATTTAACCATTTCGACATGGGTATTACCATGAGTTTGGGGGCCTTATGTATCTGCACCATCGACAGCCCCGGGCCGCTTTATCATAAACGTAATTCGATGGCCATAGGCAATTTATGCCTGTTTGTGGTGGCTGTCATCACCGGTTTCGCACGGTTAAATGTATTTACCCTAGGGCTCGAAATTACAGTCTTTTCGTTCCTGTTCTCCATGTTTATTGTATATGGTAACCGCGCAGCATCCGTAGGTACTTGTGCATTGCTCATCATGATATTTATGATGGATAAAGAGGCCAAACCCAACGAGGTTTTAATGCTGAGCCTTATCGTATTGGCCGGCGGTGTTTGGTACCTTATATTTAGTTTGATATTTTTCGGCATAAGGCCCTACCGCGCCGCGCAGCAAACATTGGGCGAGAACATTGCAGATATAGCGCGTTTTATAAGGATTAAGGCTGATTTTTACCTTTCGGATACCGATATAGACGAAAATTACCGCAAGCTGGTATCGCAACAGATAAAAGTGAGCCAGCACCAGGACGCCGTGCGTGAGATACTGTTTAAAAGCAGGATGATGGTAAAAGAATCGACCAACCCAAGCCGGGTGCTGGTTTTAACTTTTGTGGATCTGGTGGATATGTATGAGCAGATCATGGCCACAAGTTATGACTATAACCATATCCGCGAAAAATTTGGCCCAACAGGTGTGTTAAAGCAGATAGCCGACCTTTTACAGGAAATGGGCGATGAGCTGGATAACATTGCTTACATGGTGTTATCAAACACCCGCAGCAAGCACAAACCCGATTTTAACACAGGGCTGGAGAAGCTAAAATTAAGGATTGACGAAATTGGCACCGGCGACCAGGCGGTAAGCAACATCGCACTAAAAAAAATATTGATAAACCTGCGCGATTTAAACGAACGCATCAAAAGCATTTTTGGCTATTACAGCTCCAAATCATACGAGGCGCTGCAGGAAAAAAATGACAACTACGAATACTCCAAATTTGTAACCCACCAGGATTACGCGCCGCATATATTTTTCGATAACCTGTCGCTTAGCTCGGCGACGTTTAAGCATGCTTTGCGGGTAGCCCTGGTGTGTTTAATCGGTTTTACAACAGCAAAATATATAGCGCTTGGCCATCACAGTTATTGGGTGTTGCTTACTATCATTGTTATTTTAAAACCCGGTTTCAGCTTGTCCAAACAACGCAACTACCAGCGTCTTATCGGTACAATAGCCGGCGGGGTTATAGGCATTGGCATTTTACTTTTTATCCCTAATAAGGATGTGCAGTTTATTTTGCTGGTTGTATTGATGATAGGAACCTACAGTTTTTTAAGGCTAAATTACGTCGTTAGTGTTATTTTGATGACCCCTTACGTTTTGATACTGTTTAAATTTTTAGGCGTTGGACAGGTTGTTAACGAGCGCATTATCGATACTATAATAGGTTCAACCATCGCCTTTATAGCCAGCTACCTTATTTTCCCGACCTGGGAGTTTGAGCAGATACAGGAAAGCCTGGCCGAGGTTCTGCATGCTAACACCAATTACCTTGCAAAAATCACCGACAGCATTTTAGGCAAGGACGTTACCCCCACTGAGTACAAACTAACCCGTAAGGACGTTTACGTAAAATCGGCCAACCTATCGGCCGCTTTTGAGCGAATGACGTCTGAACCAAAAAGCAAGCAACGTAAGGTTAAAGAGGTGCACAAATTTGTTGTGCTGAACCACATCCTGTCTTCATATATCGCTACTATAGCTTCGGCGGTTACCACAAAGGCGATCCATAAATCGGCAGCAGAGAATTTAAAATTGATTAAACGTAGCATTGCCGTACTGAACGACTCGAACAAAAAACTTGGCGGATTGGTAACCGAGGTTGGTTCATCAAAAACTTTAACTTCCAATCCGGAAATAGAGCCGAAAGCGGTTTCGGCAGATGATTTATTATTGAAAGATCAGTTAGGATTTATTAATAAGATAAGTACGGATATAGCGAGGGTGACGGAAAGTATTGTGAGTTAGTTTATGGTTCATAGTTCATGGTAAAAACGTACTGCAGATTTAGCATAACACGACTATTGACGCTCCAAAAACAGCTATACTTTTTCAGCTATAAACCATTAACTATGAACCATTAACTACAACAGTTCCGTCGCCAAATTAGCCAACTCACTCCGCTCCCCTTTCTGCAAAGTAATATGCGCATATAGCGGGTGCCCCTTCGCCTTATCAATAAGATACGAAAGCCCGTTACTTTCTGCATCTAAATATGGCGTATCAATCTGGTAAATATCGCCGGTAAAAACAAATTTGCTGTTTTCGCCTGCGCGGGATATGATGGTTTTTACCTCGTGAGGGGTTAGATTTTGCGCTTCGTCAACAATAAAAAATATTTTGCTTAGCGTACGGCCGCGGATAAAGGCCAGTGGGGCAATCGATATCTTATCGTTGGTTACCAACTCGTCAATTTTGGCCTGCATTTTTTCATCGTCAGCGAAACTGTCCTTAATAAATTTAAGGTTATCCCAGATTGGTGCCATGTAGGGGTCAATTTTTGATTTGATGTCGCCAGGCAAAAAGCCGATATCCTTATTACTTAGCGGCACTATTGGGCGGGTAACGTATATCTGGCGGTAATATTTGCGTTGCTCCAGCGCGCTTGCAAGGGCCAGCAGGGTTTTGCCGGTGCCTGCGTTGCCTTGTATGGTTACCAGCTTAATATCAGGATGTAACAGCGCATGTATAGCAAACGACTGCTCAATGTTTTTAGGAAAAATATTAAAAACGGGCTGCTCGGTAATTTTTTCCAGCTGGCCAGTTTGCGAATTATAAAAACCGGGGGTAGCCCCCTTTTTTCCGTTTAAAATGTAAAAATGATTATGCGGCTGCATATCAAAACCTTCGCCGGGCAGGCTTTCAGTTTTATTTAGCTGATTAATGAGTTTTTCGGAAACCTTATTTAACGTGGTTTCGCCGGTATAAAGTTCGTCCAGGTTTTTGATTTTGCCGGTTTCGTAATCTTCGGCATGTAGGTTTAGCGATTTGGCTTTTAGGCGCAGGCAGATGTCTTTTGAAACCAGCACCACCTTTTTATCCGGGTTTTCGTCCTGCAAACCCAACGCAGCATTTAGGATGC
>JBDUDE010000481.1:0-7147 GCA_040003105.1 Mucilaginibacter sp.
AAAATCGTTGAGTATGCTGGTTAGGTTTTTGGCTGCATTTTTAATCGTTTCCGTATATTTTTTAACAACCGGGTGATCTAATTCAAGCGTCATTTTTCCTATCAGTTCCGCAGCCAGCTGTATAGCGGTGACCGGCGTTTTAAATTCATGCGAGGCCATCGAAACAAAGCGGCTTTTCAGCAAATTCAGGTGTTTTTCTTTTTCTAACGCCTGACTTACCTTTTCCTGGCTCAACTCAATAGCGGCCACAGATTCTGTCAGGCTTTTATTACTGATATCAAGGGCGGCCAGTAATTTCTTCAATTCCGTGATGTCATAAAAGCTAATAACCGCGCCATCCGGTTTGCTCGTATTC
Source organism: Mucilaginibacter sp. (assembly GCA_040003105.1). GTDB lineage: Bacteria > Bacteroidota > Bacteroidia > Sphingobacteriales > Sphingobacteriaceae > Mucilaginibacter. The sequence continues at coordinate 356 of JBDUDE010000481.1, forward strand.
CGCCGGATGTAGGGCATGGTCATCACCTGGTATATTTTCCCGTCCGAAGATTCTGCTTCCCTGGTAACCGGCAATTCATTCCCCATCACTTGTTTAATATCAGCAATCAGCGTCTCAAACCTGATGTTGGTGGTGATGTTACTTAGCGGCCTGCCGATATCGCTCTCGCGCAGATTAATGAGTTTCACTGCCCCCGGTGAAAACTTTTTAAGCAACAGGTTATGGTCCACAAATAACTGGCCATTGGTATTGCTCCGGAAATAATTGTTCAGGTCATCATTTGAGTCCGACAATTCAGCATTGGTTTCATGCTGCTGCCTGTTAATAGTCTGTAATTCCTCATTAACAGATTGCAGTTCCTCATTTGCACTTTGCATTTCCTCATTCGCTGCCAGCAGCTCCTCGTTAAATGATTGTATGTTTTCATTAGAGGAGGCTATCGTCTCATATGCCGCCGCAAGGTTATTTTTTGCTTCTTCAAGCTCGTGTTCCAGGCTAAACAGGTGCTGCCGGGTCAGTTCTTTGATATCCCCGGGCGCAACCTGGTATTTATCTTTTGATTTGCGTTTATTTAAGGTAAACAATATAAGCAATAGCCTATCAGCCGATCCTTCATTAGAAAATGGACTGATCGTGATATTTACAGCGTGCTTCACCAACATGCCCGCATCGCCAAAATTCAATTCGTTCAGTGTAACGCGGCGACCCAGCTTCAGGGCCTTATGAGCGGCGGCTTTAACAATGTCGCACACGCCATCGGGCAGCAGCTCGGTTAGGTTAAAATTAAAGTTTTCATTTTTCAGGTAGCTGGTTGTATCGCCAAAAGATTGAACTACCACCAGCCCCCGGTCGGTGCAAACACCGTTTAGCCCTGCGGCTTCCAGCATTGCCACTTGCACCTCATCGGCCGTCATTGCCTTTGCAGCAATCGAAGCCAGTCTTTTATCTTTGGAATTATCAATTAGGTTTACCGATGACATAACCATTTTAAAGGCGGGATAAAGCAATAGAAGGAATTAAGAAGAGCATATCAAATATAATAAAATTATATGCTTTATCATAGCAACAAATTTCGCCCACAAATGCTTAAAAGGCAATGATGTTAAACAATCCAAATAGTAACAGCTGTCATTTTTTATACGATTTCTCTATAATTAGCTTATTAGAAATTATTATGTACCTGCGCCTGATTAATCAAGGATGAATGATGACGTAATGAAGTTTGAATACGCCTCAAAAAGTGATTGAAATTGCTGGTCAGCTAAATTTAGATCATCCAACTATTATATAAAAATTATAGCCAGTCAACGTCACCAACTATTTATTCTTTTCGGCCCATTGTTTTATAGCGGTGATGGCCTCGTATAATACGCCGGCCTCGCCTCTAAAGTCGCCGGAGCCTTCGGCTTTGCCGGTTTGTACGTTGTACCACTCATAAAAACCTTTGTTGGCGATAACCCTGTCAAGCATCGGCGATAGTTCCTTGTAGGCATCCTGTGGCATATTATACAATAGGAGAGGAGCTATCATGCGGCCACCAAACCATGTCCAGTCTCCGGCGTTTTGATAATGGTAAGGAGCCATATTTGGGTAGGCCTCTTTAGGATACGGGGGGTAAACAGTAATGCCAATGGTAGAATGCTTTTCTTTGGCGGCAGCTACCAGCATTTGCCGGTTTATTTCCTTAACCTCGGCAGGCGTATTAAAGCCAGCCTGTATAGCACAGATAGACCCACCTAAATAAAGTATCCGGTCTTCATTAAAGCCGGGCTGAAAAGGGCTTCCGTTTAAATAAATATGCGGATGGTATTTTTGTGCCTTGGCGTCCCACAAATACTTGCGTACATTTTTGGTAATGCCGGCTGCCACAGCTGCCCAATTTTTAGTGCTTTTGTAGCTCTGCGGTTTCATAGCTATGAAATCATGAAGCGCCTTAACATACATTGCGTTATCATATATATCAACCGACCATTTGGTTTTATCGTTAATTGCTACTCCCCAGCCTCCTTCTGTCTGCACATCGCCCCAATCAATGGTGGTAGCCCCGGTAACCAAACCATATTTTGCGGACCATCTATCCTTTTGGATATAGTTAAACGCATCTTCCATGCGCTGTATAACGGTTTTATTACCAATAACTTCATCAAGTATGGAAGTATCACCAGTAATATCAATATATTTTTTAACCGCCTGCACTAATGACGATTCCTGGTCTGTTTCCACGGTATTTTTATGCGCCGCCCAACCACGCAATAACGGCGAATAACGGTAAGCATAACCTACGTTAGCTGTAGCACTGTCGATTACGCCATCTACTATATTACCATCGGCACCCTGTATCTTGAAAAACATCAGGAGCTTGCTCTTTACCTCTTCTTTGGGGTGAACCTTTAGTGAGCCCTTAATAAATGTATTGAAATCCCGAATCCAAACCTCGGCGTATGAGGTGCCGGCCGAAAAACCAGAAAGCAGTTTTAATCCCCTGGCTTCGATGGTATCCATGCGGGCATCCGCTAATATGGTTTTTGCAAGCTGAGCTTGACCAGGATGGGTCTGGGCACTCAAAGAGTATGCTGATAACAAAATAAGGAAGGCAGATAATGATAACTTCATAAAAAAGGAATTGGTTATAAATGATCGGAGGCAAATAAAAAACGAAATTATATGTAATTATGTACAAACATAACTGCATTTAAAATATTTCCAAATTTTTATCGATCATTTTATGAATGGTAGGTGAATAGATTTTCTTTTTCTATTTTCGGATCAATCTTCTTGTGGCTTATTTTATGAAGAAAACAAAAACGGCTCTTCCTTATTATACAGAAATTAATGATTTCCTGGCTTCTATTCCATGGCCGGGCCGAACAACTAACCCGGATTTTTATTGTTTGCGGTTAAAGCCACTCAATCAGAACGTGCAGGTATACAGGCCGCCTTTTAAGCGTTCATTTTATTTTTTCGCCCTGTTCTTCAACTCCGGTAAAATCGAAGTTAACTATGGCGATCAGACCATTCATGATCCTGATTCCTATCTCGTCTTTCATTCGCCCAATCTTGTGTATAGTTTTGCTCATAACAACAACCTGGAGGGGTATGTGATTTATTTTAAACCGGAATGCTTCTCCTTTTTCAAACCTGACTTTCACCAGCAATTTCCACTGTTTGATGTGTTACATACTAACCTGTTTAAGTTTGACCATGCCACATTTAAACAATTAGTGCCACATTTTGAAGCTGTATTTAACGCCTATGAAAGATCAGCCAAAGCCCAGCATATTGAAGCGAGGGTACAGTTGCTTAGTTTGCTCTACTACCTGGAAGATTTTGCATCGGAAAAGAAAAAGGACGCTCCCAGGGCTACAACACAGCAAACCCTGTTGCGTAAATTTATCCAGTTAATTGATAACCATTATATCAATAAGCGCACCGTACAGGAATACGCAGATATGCTTTCGGTTACCGCCAATCATCTCTCTCAATCAGTCAAACGTGTTTCGGGCAAAAATGCACTTGCTTTTATTGCTGAACGCCTGGCCACAGAAGCCAGGTCGCTCATTCAATATACCGATTTTGAGGTGGCTGAGATTGCCTATCAGCTCAACTTTTCAGACCCCGCTAATTTTGGAAAATTTTTCAAAAAGCAAGTTGGATCGTCGCCTTCGGAGTTCAGGAAACAACACAAGCAATTAAATTGACCTGTTTACCCAAGTTTTCGACCAAATCTTCTGCATTAGTTTGAGTTTTTTTGTTGCTGTAAATTAAATATATCTTGAACAATTAGTTTAAAAACATGGCAACTAAAGTATTTATCAACCTCCCTGTGACGAACCTGGCAAAGTCTATGGAGTTCTTCAAAAATTTAGGTTTTTCTTTTAATCCGCAATTTACCGATGAGAAAGCCGGGTGCATGATTGTGAGCGAAAGCATTTTTGTGATGCTGCTGACCAGCACATATTTCAAATCGTTTATAGATACTGAAATTTGCGACGCGCATAAGTCCACCGAAGTACTCATTGCGCTTGACGCCGCATCGACAGACGAAGTGAAACAATTTGTCAGCAAAGCCGAATCACTGGGCGGAAAGATATACGCCGAGGCACAGGACCACGGCTGGATGTACCAACACAGCTTTGCCGACCTGGACGGTCACAAATGGGAAATCGCCTATCTCGATATGAGTCAGTTCCCGCAATCGTAAACTTTAAAAAATTAAACATTATGAACCACAATTCAGCCGTAGATGCCTATATAGCCAACTCGGAAGATTTTGCAAAACCCATTCTTGAGCACTGGCGCCGGCTTGTTCATGAAAATTGCCCGGGTGCCGAAGAGAAGATAAAATGGAGCCTGCCTCATTTTGAGTATAATGGCGATAATATGCTTGTAATTGCATCCTATAAAAATCATTGCTCTTTCTCGTTCCTGAAGGATGGACTAATGACCGACCCGCGCCTGAAGGCAAATAAAGACTTGAAGCCAATCCAAAAGTTTTTGGGGAAGATCAGCAAGTTAAGTGATCTTCCCCCGGACGATGAATTTATAAGCATGCTTAAAGAGGCCGTGCAGTTAAATGAAAAAGGCATCAAAATAAAAAGGGAAAAGCCGGAATCTGATAAACCTAAGGTATTGGAAACACCTGATTATCTGCTGGCGGCATTGGTAGCTAACCCCAAAGCAAAGGAAGTTTTTGAAACCAAATCCAACTCTTTCCGCAAGGAATATATTATTTGGATTACCGACGCCAAAACCGATGAGACGCGGCAAAAAAGGATAAGTGAAGCTTTAGAATGGATAGCCGAAGGAAAAGGCAGGTTTTGGAAACACCAAAAATAGACACCGTAAAATTATAAGCTGTACTGTTTTGCGCTTTACACACAGTACATTCTCCGGCTATACCTGGATAGATGATTCAACAGACTTGATGAAGACGGGTGTAAATTTTAAAACAGGGTCGTATTTATTGACGAAAATTTAAGGTTGTGCACTAACAAATCTGTAATGCATAAGAAATGTCCGGCTTAATAACCGGGCATTTCTTATGAGAAAAATTCTGATGCTTATATTTTAAAACTTGTAAGCTAATGTTGTTAAAAGTTGACGCGGCGCAATAGGCGTAATGCTGTAGTTATCATGTATCAGGTAATTCAACGTATTGGTAACGTTGGTTACGCTTGCCAACAGCGATAGCTTTTTGTAAGTATACCCGGCCGAAAGGTCAAGCGTGGTAAAGCCGCCAACCGGAACCAGCCTGCTGTATGCCTGCGTCTGTTTAACGGTATTGTTATAGCCTGCCATGCGGTTGCCGGTGTAAAATGCAGTTGCTCCAACTTTAAACCCTTTTAACGTTGGATTGGTAAAAGTGTAAAATAGGGTCGCGTTGGCTGTGCTTACCGGGCTTATAACCAACCTTTCGCCTAAAATGGGAGAGCCTTTTAAGCCTGTAGTTTTAGTATAACGTGCATTGTTGTAGGAGTAGCCGGTTATAAAGTAAAAATTCTTTGAAAGGTGACCGGTTACGTCGATATCAAAGCCATCACTGGTGGTTTCGCCGTTCAGCTGTTTTACAGTATTGTCGCTGTTAACCGTTCCATCGGCTTTAACTGGAGCAACCACCGCCAGGTTGCTGTTAATAATGCGGTATACGCTCACGTTGGCAATAATTTTGCCATCAAATAATTCGTTTTTTACGCCTGCTTCGTATTGGTTAACAAGCGATGGCTTAAGGCCCTGCCCCGTAGTAACATCGGTCCCGCTATTCACGATAAAGTTGTTGCTATAGCTTACATAAATTGAGCTTGTGCTAACCGGCTGGTAAATGAACGCCACTTTTGGCGAGAAGGCGCGGTCGTAACGGGTTATAGCCACACCGGTTCCCGATGTCTGTTTTTGCAGGTATTGGATGTCGGTTTGGTAAGTTTGCTGCCACGACCACCGTATGCCGGCGAGCATTTTAATTTTATCGGTAAAGCTTACCAAATCCTGCACATAAGTTCCTACGCGGTACACAGGCGCTTTAATACGTGCGGTATCCACCGCGTTCGGAATATCGGTGCGTTGTATGTATTTACCCAAGTCGATAGTGTTTATCTTATCGTAAGCATAGGCGCTAATGTTTTTGCCATCGATACTAAAGCCATTGGTGATGTTTAAAACCTTGGTAACATCCGTCCCCACCAAAATTTGATGCGCAATTGACCCTGTTTTAAATTTACCGGTTAAGTTTACCTGCCCTGTATAATCGTTTTCAGTGGTTTTTGCCTTGGCTAACCCGCGTGTCCATTCGCCGGTAGCGCTTACGGTGTTGGGCAAGCTCGCCTGGTACGAATCGATATTGGTGCCTTGTGCCGATATAATGGCATTTAAGTGCCAGTTATCATTAAACTGGTGGTTAAGGGTAGCTATGCCCGAAAACTGGTTCATATGGCTATAGGCCCACGAAGTGTTAATATATTGCGAGCGCGGCACCATGGTAGGAATGGCCTGGCCGTTATTTAGCGAACCTATCCCAAAATCAGGTGTCAGGCTTTCGCGCAGGTAATCGCCCGAAACAAGCAGGGTGGTTTTTTTACTCAGGTTAAACAGCAGGGAAGGGTTTACATATTTCCGTTCAGTATAAACATGGTTACGGTAGCTGCCGTCATTTTCATAAACCCCTATCAGCCTGAAAGCTATATTTTGACTTAGCGGACCATGAACATCCACACTGGGCTTAAACATGTTGTAACTCCCATAACGCATAGACACTTCGCCGCCGGCATCAAATTGCGGCTTTTTGGTAACCATATTAAT
>JBDUDE010000959.1:0-2150 GCA_040003105.1 Mucilaginibacter sp.
GCCATGTCATCAATTTGCTGTATGGTGAATTTTTGTGAAATCTCCATAAAGATGTATTCGTCCTTTGTAAAATGGATGGTGTGCATTCCATTGATATTTACCTGCTGGTCGGCGAGGCTTACCAGGTAGCTTTTGCAGGCGCCTGTTTCCGGGTCGTAAGTAGGGTAGTGCTCAAATTGTGTAACATTGAAATCGGCGCCAATTTCACGGTTAATGCGGTCTAATAAATTAAGATTGAAGCGTTTGGTAATGCCTTCCTTGTCGTTATAAGCGGCTAATACGGTTGCCGGGTTTTTCTTTAGGTCGATGCCTATCAGCAGCATATCGCCCGGCGACAGGTGGTTACGCACGTTCATACAAAACTCTTCGGCCACGTCAACCGGCATATTGCCGATGTTGGAGCCTAAAAACATAATCACCTTGCGTTTATCGGACAGCGTTGAAGCTTTCGTCAGCATATTAAAATACTCGCCGTTTAAGCCTGTCATCTGCAAACCCGGCAAGGTTACGGGCAGGGTAATGTTAAGATATGATATTACATTTGATGAGATATCAATCGGCAGATAGCTAAAATCAGCACCGTTGTCCAACAGGTATTTTAACAGGCAGGTTGACTTTGTGGCATCGCCGGCGCCCAGCTCAATCAGGTCGAAAGCATCGCCTTCGCCGATAATAGCGTTGCAAATTTCGGCGGCTTTTTCTGAGAATATTTCCAACTCGCAATTGGTGGGATAATACTCGTCGCAGTTCATTAAATCCTGGAAAAGCTTATCGCCAACGGCATCGTAAAAATACATCGAGCTCAAAAACTTGGGGGTTGAGTTTAGCCCGCAAATAACATCGTCGTAAAACTGGCCGGTCCTACAATTTGAAAGCCCTTTTTCTTCTGCTTTTGCTAAAGTACTGTCCATGTTCTTCATAGGTATTGGTATTACTTAGCCAGCCTTATGCCGGTAAATTGCCATCGTAAATTGGTTTGAAAAAAATTTCGGTAAGTAACGCGGCTATGCCCCGGCGATGTAACTTCCGATGCGCCCCGCAGTACTTTTTGGTTCACCATAAACTTGCCGTTATACTCGCCTATGGCTCCCGGCGCTTTGGTGAAACCGGGATAGGGCAGGTACGAACTTTCGGTCCACTCCCAGCTTTTGCCCCAGCTAAATTGAGGCGCAGCAGCTTCCCATTCAAACTCGGTAGGCAGTCGTAAACCTTTCCAGGATGCATAAGCATACGCCTCGAAATAGCTGATATGGCAAACAGGGTCTTTTAAATTAAGCGGCTCCAAACCATGAAAGGTGTAGGCATGCCATTGCTCATCAATGTTATGCCAGTAAAGCGGCGCTTCCACCTTATTGGTTTTAACCCAGTCCCAGCCTTCAGCATGCCAGTGGCGGAAATCGTGATAGCCACCACTATTAATAAATTCCAGGTATTCGGCATTGGTAACCAGGTTGGGGCTTATCTCAAAAGCATTTAAATACACCTTGTGCGGATTAAGCTCATTATCAAAACAAAAACCATCACCTTTAAAACCCACCTCGTAAATACCTTCATCAAGCTTTATAAACTCGCCATCTTCAACCCAATCAACTTTAGGCGATACGTAGTTATGTGAATACGTCGGGAATAGCGGGTTGTGCCCTAAAATGTATTTAATATCAGTGTATAACAGTTCCTGGTGTTGCTCTTCGTGGTTGAAGCCGAGGATTAACAGTTCTTTTACTTCCGCGCTAGGTTCGTTACATAAAAAGCCGGCCATTGCCTCGTCAACATACTTACGGTAAGCATAAATTTCGGCAACTGTAGGGCGGCTTAAATTACCGCGATCAGTTCGGATAACGCGGTTGCCAACGGTTTCGTAATAGCTGTTAAATACGTAATTATAGTCGGGATTGTATTCCTGGTAACCCATAAAGTAGGGCTTAAGGATAAAGGTTTCGAAAAACCAGGTAACATGGCCAATATGCCACTTAGGCGGACTAACATCCACAACGGGCTGCACCACATAGTCCTCTGTCTGCAGGGGGCTACAAATTTCCTCGGTTCGCTTGCGTACTTTTAGGTAACAGTCTGCTAAATCCATGAGTTTATTTCCTATCCAAAAACCGTTTTAAATCCGAAATTGTTTTAATACTTAAATTTTTTGCCTG
>JBDUDE010000404.1:0-2148 GCA_040003105.1 Mucilaginibacter sp.
GAGGATGTTGTTTGATAATGGCCTTATCTCACAAGAAGAGTACAATCACAAGAAACTGGATTTGCTGAATGACCTTTAATGTTCATTAGTTCACTGGTTCATTAGCGGATTGTCGCAGATTTGCCATTTGATCGAATAAGGCACCAATGAACAAGTGAACTAATGAACAAGTGAACTAATGAACCAATGAACTACACCAGCCTGCTATCAAAATCAAAAGGCTCTTTCTTTATAATTTTCACCTTTTTCATGTCAGGATGTAATGGATTTAGCAGATAATTATGCTCGGCAGGCACAATCGCCGAGGGCACTTTCAACATAAAATATTCCTGCTTCTTTAAAAAATCGTCGCCGATGCGAGCCAATATTTGAGGCGGGGAAACGTCTTTCCAGTCCTTTGGGAGAATATCTGTTGTAATGGTTAGTATGTGCTTATCCGGCACTTCAACCTCAACCAGGCAAAAATCATCCGGAAGCATTAAAGGCTGCAGGTGCACCAATACCTCCAGCATCGCCAGTGAGCAGGACGACGTCAGGTATGTAGCAGGTTTACCAATACTATTCCACCTGCCGCCATATAATCGGGCGCCGGTGCCGCTAAGGTCGTTGGCGTAAGTGCACCGTGAAATGCGGTAAAGTATCATTGGGGGTTACGCGAAAATACCGTGCTCAATACGACCCAATTCACGAAAAACCATATCAAAGCCGGCTGAGGTATCAAGGATGGTAACAGGGGCCTCGCCATTAAATATAAGGCTTGGGGCCTTTATCCATAGCTTAAACTTATCAATGGAGCCAAAAACTTCCTCGCCGCGGGTATACAGCCGGGCAAGCTCAACGGCTTTCTCGGCATATTCAAGCTTTATGATATCATCATCATCGTAGCGCTGCAAGGTGCGCTCACTGATGTGTAATATATTGGCTAAATCCTGGAGATTAAGGGAGATTTTTTTTGCAAGCGCCAGCAAAGTGCCTTTTGAAAACCCTTTACGCGCGAGGTTTATCACATCAAAATCATTTGAAAACCTGGATGACCTTGCCCCGCCCAATAAATTATAAAAAGCATTGCCCGAACCACCAACAGCATATGCTACCATCGGCTCATTAAGCATATGGGGAGTATCCTCTATTTTTGATTTATACGACATATATACAAATATATATACCATTTGTCGTATTATAAAATTTATTCAGCAATAATTAAAAAATAATTTTTCTTGCCTTTTTGGGCAACTAAGTATTTACCGCTTATTAAGTTATCGTGATTGTAAATATCATCAGCCGAGTTAATTTTCAGTTTATTAACAGCAGTGCCACCACCCTGTATCATCTTTTTAGCTTCGCCTTTTGAATGAAAAACTGTAGTATGCGCCGCCAGCAATTCAACTATATTAATTCCCTGCTGCAAATCATTTTTGCTGATGGTGAAATTAGGCACGCCTTCAAATAAGCCCAGCACTTCCTCATCATTCAGTTCACTTAAAAACTCGATGCCAACATTACCAAACAAAAACTCCGACGATTTGATTGCTTTTTCGTAAGCGGCCTCGCCATGAACCCTTATAGTGATATCCTTAGCTAAAGCTTTTTGCAGCACTCGCAAATGTGGCGCAGCGTCCTGTTCTGCTTCTAAACCTTTTATCGTTTCTTCGTCAAACAGCGTAAATATCCTAACGTAGGTTTTGGCATCCTCATCGCTGGTGTTCAACCAAAACTGGTAAAATTTGTATGGTGATGTTTTCTCCGCATCCAGCCAGATGTTACCGCCTTCGGTTTTACCGAATTTTGTACCATCTGATTTCTTTATCAATCGGGTGGTTAGTGCAAATGCTTCGCCCGAACCTTTACGGCGCACCAGTTCAGTACCGGTTACGATATTACCCCACTGGTCCGAGCCGCCCATTTGCAGTGCGCAATTATGGTTTTTCCATAAATAGTAAAAATCATAGCCCTGCACCAGTTGGTAAGTAAATTCGGTAAACGACATCCCGGTTTCACCGTCCAGCCGTTTCTTAACCGAGTCCTTAGCCATCATGTAGTTAACGGTGATGTGCTTCCCAACCTCTCGTATAAAATCAAGAAAAGTAAAATTCTTAAACCAGTCGTAATTATTTACCATTTGGGCGCTGTTGGCACCGCAGTCGAAAT
>JBDUDE010000777.1:0-7114 GCA_040003105.1 Mucilaginibacter sp.
ACACCGTTGGGCATAATAAACACTTTCGAATACTCATCCAATAACAATGCCTGTGCCTCGTTTATCTCTTTATCCAGATAATGTTTATAGCTAATTTTCATCCCGTTATAAATTAATTAGAGCACAGCAGGCTCGCTTTTGCGGTCGTATAGTTCGGGTACCATTTTTATCTGCCGGCTTAATAAAAATATTACAGCAATACTTAAAATAATATACACGGCAGTAAACAAATAAAATGAATACTGTATACCAGGCATCGGCGTCACAGCTTCGCTGGTGCGCATTATACCCTGTATTATCCAGGGCTGGCGGCCAACTTCGGTAACTGTCCACCCGGCCTCGACGGCTATAAAACCAAAAGGGGTGGACAGGATAAATAAATTAAGGAACCATTTTTTCGACATCCAGCTGCGTTTTTTCCAAATCGCAACGAAATATAATATCCCAATCAGCATCATTACCGAGCCGATGGCTATCATGATTTCAAAGGCTATATGGGTAACAGTAATCGGTGGCTGATTCTTTACCGGGACGGTATCCAATCCTTTAACCGGCTGCTTAAAGTTATCATACACCAAAAAGCTTAGTAGCCCGGGTATTTCTATACCGTAATTAACTTTCTTGTTGACGGTGTCAGGTATGCCGCCAATGGTTAGCGGTGAATACGGCTGGGTATGAAAATAGGCCTCCATAGCAGCCAGTTTGGCGGGTTGTTTTTCGGCTGCATTTTTTGCGGATATATCGCCGCTAAACGGTTGCAATATAGCAGCTATCGCCCCAAAAACTATAGCTATTTTAAACGCTTTGGTATGAAATAACACATTTTGCTTCCGTGCTATCATCAGCGCATGAATACCTGCCACGGCAAAACCGGTTGCCGAAAAAGCTGCGATTGTCATGTGCAAAGCCTCTGAAAACCAGGAGCCGTTAAACATGGCTTTTATTGGGTCGATATTGAGGTATTGGCCGTTAACATAATCAAAGCCGGCCGGGTTGTTCATCCATGAATTGGCGGATACCACCAAGATACCCGAGGCAATACCGCTAACGCCCACCATAATGCCGGTAATCCAATGGAACCATTTGTTAAATTTGTTCCATCCATACAGAAAAAAACCAAGTGCAATAGCTTCTATAAAAAACGCCACGCCTTCCAGCGAAAAGGGCATCCCGAATATGGGCCCGGCATGTTCCATAAACTTTGGCCACAGCAGGCCAAGCTCAAATGAAAGGATGGTACCTGACACGGCACCTGTAGCAAAAAATATAGCTACTCCCTTGCTCCAGGCCTGGGTGATGTTTTTATAAACCGGTTCGCCTGTTTTTATCCATTTATAATGTGATATGGCCATAAATACCGGCATAACCATGCCAATGCAGGAATATATGATGTGAAAGCCAAGAGAAATGGCCATTTGCGACCGTGCAGCTAAAAAGTCGTTCATTGCAATTTAATTTTATTAATGCGGCAGTTTTTCTTTAAGTAAACCATAAACCCAGGTACCGGCAATTGCACTTAGCAGGGTAACAACGGTCACTAAAAAACCACTGCCAATTTGTGCAAACAACGGGCCCGGGCATGCCCCTGTAATGGCCCAGCCCAAACCAAATATCAGTCCGCCATAAACGTTTCCCCAATGGAATTTTTTCGTTGGGATTACAATCTCTTCGCCTGTTATTGTTTTAAGCTGAAAGCGTTTGATGATAAATACCGATAGCATACCAACCACAATAGCACTGCCTATAACACCGTACATGTGGAACGCCTGCAGCCTGAACATCTCCTGTATCCTGAACCAGGATATAACTTCCGACTTTACCAGCACAATGCCAAATAACGCCCCGGCTATTAAATATTTAATATTCCGCATTATAAGCCTACCAGGTAAGGTAAAATAAACCAGGCCATCACAAAACCGCCAACCATAAAACAGCAGGTAGCCACAAACGATGGCCATTGTAATGATGATATACCCATTATTGCATGGCCCGATGTGCACCCGCCGGCCCAGCGCGTTCCGAATCCCACTAAAAAGCCGCCGAATACGATAAATATAAACCCGCGAAAAGTAAATAATTGAGAAAAACTAAAAATATCGCCCGGTAAAAGTCCGCCAAAATCTTTAACCCCTTGCTGTTTCAGGGCAGCCATGGTGTGCGGATTCAGGATAACGACATGCTGCCCGTTTAAAAAATACCCTGCTAAAAAGCCCCCAAGTATTATCCCCGCTGCAAAAAAGAGGTTCCAGGTTTCCTTTTTCCAATCATATTTAAAAAAATGGATGCCAGCAGGTAAACAGGCAGCGCAAATATGCCTTAATGACGAGGATATACCGAACGTTTTATTACCGGCGAGCAATAATATTGGAACAATAAGCCCGATTAACGGACCCGCAACATACCAGGGCCAGGGTTGTTTAATAATATCCATTTATTATTTTTAACACACAAATATACCCATAACAGGGGCGTAGAGGTCAATTTAACAAAAATGAATGCAAAACAGAATATTTCTAAATATCAGCCATTTGTCGGTTTTCTGAAAAAAAGTTTGCATTGTTAACTAAAAAAATATATACATTTACTACCGAATAATAAACCAATATTCAAACCCAATTAATTGAAACGGCTTATCGCTATAGCTTTATTGAGCATTCACCTGTTTAGCATGGGTGGATATGCGCTGCTGTTTCAATATTACATCCACCAGTCGGATGTTAAAATAGTAAAAGAAATCTTTGATAATAAGGTGAACGACGCCAAACTTATCGAGATAAAAATACCGGTTAATATGCCTACCGTACAGGATTGGGACGAGTATGAAGTTATTACCGGGCAAATCCAGCTAAAAGATGCTTACTACAATTATGTAAGGCTAAGGATGACGCGTGACACCATGTACTTTGTTTGCGTACCCAATACGAACAAAACCCGGTTGGTAAATGCTAATATTATTACTGCCAAAGAAATTAACGATGTACCCATCAGCAAAAAAGGGCACGATGGAGCGGTTAAAAAAGTAAATACCTTAAGTGAATATAATATCCAGGCATTTCAATACAACTATGTTGAAACCGAAATGCAGCTTAAACCTAATGACAAATCTGTATTTGTTAAAGTAAGTAATCCGTTTATCGCCTCACCCGGCAAACCTCCCAATTTCGGCTGCTAAAGCTGCGTTATAACATTCTTTGTGCTGCCTTATTATTTAAGGTTGTTAATTCAATTTGTTTATAGCTAAAATAATCCATCGTGCTCCTGCATGCTGCGTTTGCGCTATATATCATTTTATCAAAGTACCCACTGCAGCTTCTTCGGTCTATTAATGCCTGCTATTTCGGGGCATTAATGGCAGCATCGCATTTATTTTTTTCACTCTTATAATTTTTTAACTAAAAACCATGATTAAATCTTTACAACTTTACTTTCACCGGTATTGTTTAATCGTTTGCTGTTGCCTTGTTTTCTGCACAACGGCAAGGGCGCAAACGGATGCCGATGCCTTAATGATTCCAAAGAATTACTTCTGTACAGGTATTGTTTATACCCATAGCAGTTGGACTAATTACTGGGAAGGAACTTTTAAACGTGATAATGCCAACATCGGCAAACTATCATCAAACACCTACACAATTGTTGGCAACTACGGCCTAACCAACAAGCTCGATTTTATTTTTATGGCCCCTTATGTTAAAACCAATGCTTCGCAGGGTACGTTGAAGGGCCAAAGCGGGTTGCAGGATTTAACGTTAGCGTTAAAATATCTCGCTTATAATACCGAAATAGGTAAAGGCATTTTTAGCGTGCATGCTATCGCCGAGGGCTCAATCCCCTTAAGTAATTACGAAGCCGACTTTTTGCCGGTTGCAATCGGCCTGCACAGCAAAACCGTTGCGCTTCGCGGATTGCTGAATTACCAGGTAAAACAATTTTTTATTGCCGGTGCGGGACAATATGTTTTGCGCAGCAATATAACTATCGACAGAAACGCCTACTACACCGACCACCTGATTTACAGTAACCAGGTTGATATGCCTAATGCAACCAACTTCCTGGTGAGCGCCGGTTACCGCAGCCTTAAATTAAATATTGAAGGTATCGTATCAAAAACGACCTCGATAGGCGGTTTTGATATCCGGAAAAATGATATGCCCTTCCCAAGCAACCGCATGAATATGACTACGGTAGGCGGCCTTGCAAAATACAGCTTTGAAAACCTTACAGGCCTTGAACTTACCGTTGGCGGTAATTATGTTATAAGCGGCCGCAATGTTGGCCAAAGCACCAACCTTTTCGCGTCTGTATACTATATTCTAGACTTTAACAAAAAAACTAAATAAGTAAACCATGAAAAAACAAATACTTTATGTAACGGCGCTGATAACCTTAACAGCATCAGTTTTTTTAGGGGCGTGTAATAAAGCGGTAACCGATCGCACAACCGTTTATCCGGCCCTTGCACCGGCAAATATTGATTTGAACGCAGATACCTGGAAACCTGTATTGGTAAAAGACCCTACAGTTTTTAATGTTGCGGCACCAGATGCAACCACATCGCCGGCTTATGTTGCCGATATAAACGAAATTAAATTGTACCAGGGTAAATTAACTGACGATCAGGCGGCAATAGTAAAATACTGGAGCGCGGGCGCAGTATTAAGATGGAATGAAATTTTGCGCGATTTAGTGGCAAAACATAATGTGCCACCTTACCAAAACACCGATGGCACTTACCCGGCGCCAAGTGCAGCCAACCCGTTTGCTTATCCAATTTTTCCGTTTGCAAACCCGCCGTACGCCGCACGTGCTTATGCTTATGTAAGCGCTGCGCAGTACGATGCATTGGTTACAGCCTATCACTTTAAAAACATGTATAACCGCGCTGCGCCTTACACTTTTGATGCAACTATTAAGCCGCTTATTCCCAAATCGGCATTGCCATCGTACCCTAGTGAAGATGCAGTGGTTTCGGGCGCTACTGTCGAAATTATGAAGCTGCTGTTCCCCGCAGACGTTGGTTATATAGAACAAAAGGCAGCCGACGAAAAGTTATACCGCATTATGGCGGGCGCCAATGTAAGGGGCGAATTAACCGCCGGCGAAGCGCTGGGAACCCAGGTGGCCGATGTTTTTGCAGCCCGCGCACGTACTGACCGCGCAGGCAAAGCTATTGGTACCCCGGCGCTATGGGCACAATTACAAACGCAAACAGCTGCCAAAGGCGAAACCTTTTGGATAAGCCAGGATGCGCCAAAACGCCCGCCGATGTTGCCTTTGTTTGGCAAGGTGCTGCCATTTTTGTTTGATACACTTACCGTAGCAGCGTTAAGGCCGCCGCCGCCAAATCTTACCAATTCAGATGCATTTAAAAAAGAAGTGGCAGAAGTGCTTACCTACAGTGAAAACCCAACACGCGAGCACCAGGCCATAGTTAATTTTTGGGCTGATGGCGTGGCCACTTACACCCCAACGGGCCACTGGAATGCTATTGCAGCAGATGAGTTTGTAAAACAAAACTACAGCGAAGTGCGCTGGGCCCGCAATTTTGCCCTGTTAAACATGGCCGAAATGGATGCCGCTATAGTATGCTGGGATACCAAGTATTTTTACTTTAACCAGCGCCCTACACAAGCAAACCCTAAAATTAAAACACTAACCGGCTTGCCAAATTTCCCGGCATATACCTCCGGACACTCAAACTTTAGCGGCGCAGCCGCAACCGTATTAAGCTATCTGTTGCCTGACAGGGGAACCAAGTTTACCGATTTGGCTAACCAGGCTTCGTTATCAAGGCTGTATGGAGCGATACACTACCGGTCGGATATTGAAATGGGTATGATCACCGGCATTAAAGTTGGTCAATACGCCGTACAACGCGGCAAGACCGACGGAGCAGGAAATTAATTAACAAATAATAGATAAATAAATTCACACAAACATTCACAATCCCCTAACAGTAAATCATGAACCGTACTTTAAAAATTGTTTTAACACTTGCTATTTTCTTAGCTTTTACCAAATCAAATCTTTTTGCGCAGGGCTGTGTAGCCATCAGGAGTACCGGCGGCCTTTGCACAATGAGCGAACATCCGGACAGCCTTGCAGTTCAAGGTAGCTGGCTTTTTAACACCAATAGCCGGTATTTTAATTCATTCAGGCATTTTGTTGGTAAGGATGAGCAAAAGCAACGGATAGAACAAAAAACTAACGTAATAAACCACGCCTTTACACAGGATTTCAACTTAACCCGTAATTTTAATAACCGTTGGTCGTTGGCTATTGACCTGCCGCTTGTACTAAACAACAGGTCGTCGTTATACGAACACGGGGGCGCTAGTCGCAGATCCACCCAATCAGCCGGCATAGGTGATATTCGTTTAACCGGGTATCGCTGGTTGCTTAACCCGGCAACGGCACATAATGGTAATATCCAGGTTGGGTTGGGTGTTAAACTGCCTACAGGAAAATATGGCGCGACTGATGATTTTTACAACGTCGGCGCTAACGGCGCTTCGCGTGTTGGCCCGGTTGACCAATCTATACAACCTGGCGACGGTGGCTGGGGCATTACCACGGAGATAAATGCCTATTATAATTTCGCCCACAATTTCGGTATGTACGGCACGCTATTTTATTTATTTAATCCGCGAGATGTAAATGGCGTATCGACCGCCAGGGGCGGCACACCAAGTGCAACGGCAATAGCTACTACAAGTGCGGTTATGAGTGTGCCAGACCAGGAACTGGTACGGATTGGATTTAGCTTAGGTACAAAACATCTTGATTTTTCGGCAGGGGCACGTTATGAGTGCCTGCCGGTAAAAGATATTATAGGCAAAAGCGATGGCTTCAGAAGGCCGGGTTACATATTGTCGGCTGAGCCCGGTGTAACTTACAGGTTAAAAAAATTCTCAGTATATGCTTTTGTTCCGGTTGCCGTAATGCGCGACCGCACGCAAAGCGTGGCCGATATGCGTTCTACAGCCCTATCAGGAAAATACGCACATGGCGATGCAGCATTTGCCGACTACGTTATAAACGTAGGTGCAAGCTTTAGATTTTAATATGAGTTGATTGGTTGATTTATTAAAGCCGGGCGTGAGATACCCGGCTT
>JBDUDE010000816.1:0-23572 GCA_040003105.1 Mucilaginibacter sp.
TTATCGGCTATTCTAGCTTGCGGATGGATGTATGCAAGGGGTTGGATCATGCTTCGTCAGTTTTTGTTTTTTTCACTATTTGTGCCATTAGCTCGGCCTCTACAACAACCCGCTCGCCAACCATACCTATACCTTTCATTTGCGCAATGCCACGCCTTATGGGCGCTATCAGGCTGCAGTGAAATATTATGGTATCGCCAGGCACTACCGGCGCTTTAAACCGGGCATTTTCAATTTTAAGGAACAAGGTAATATAATTTTCAGGATCGGGCACTGTATTTAATACTAATATACCGCCTGTTTGCGCCATCGCCTCAATTTGCAACACTCCCGGAAACAACGGAGCCCCCGGAAAATGCCCGCGGAACAGCTCCTCATTCATGGTTACATTTTTCAACCCCACCACGTGGCTTTTGGTAAGCTCCAGAATCTTATCAATCATCAGGAACGGCTGCCGGTGCGGGAGAATTTTCATTATCTCAACGGTATCGTACACCGGTTTAGCATTCGGGTCGTAAATTTTAATGTGTTTACGGCTGCGCTCCTTCTTTATTAACGACTTGATTTTTTTGGCGAAAGCCACATTGGCTGCATGCCCCGGCCTTGCCGCCATAATATGGCCGCGCAACGGAACGCCCACCAGGGCCAAATCGCCAATCATGTCCAGCAGCTTATGCCTTGCGGGCTCGTTTTGATGGCGCAGCTCAATATTGTTTAATATACCCTGCGGTGCTACTTTAATATCCTTGCGGTTAAATATCCTTGCCAGGTGTGCCAGTTCTTCTTCGTCAACTTCTTTATCAACAACAACAATAGCATTGTTAAGGTCGCCGCCCTTTATCAGGTCGTGCTTTAACAACATTTCCAGTTCGTGCAAAAAGCAAAAGGTACGGCACGATGCAATCTCCTTAATAAACTCAGATATGGTTGAAATACTGGCATGCTGGCTGCCCAATACCTGCGAGTTATAATCAACCATGCAGGTAAAACGATAATCGTCTAAAGGCATAGCTACCATTTCAACCTTGCGGTCGGGCTCGGAGTAATGAATATTGTAGGGAATATGATAATATTCGCGATCGGCTTCCTGCTCAACCAGTCCCATATCTCTTATGGCATCAACAAACTGGATGGAACTGCCGTCCATTATCGGTGTTTCGGGGCCGTCCATATCAATTAGCACATTATCAACCTCAAGACCTACCAATGCAGCCAGCACGTGCTCAATAGTGCTAACGCTGGCGCCATTTTGGGTAATGGTAGTACCGCGCGAAGTATCGGTAACATTGTCACAATCGGCATCAATTACCGGCGAGCCTTCAATATCAACCCGCCTGAACTTATAACCATGATTTTCGGGAGCGGGATTAAACGTCATGGTTACGCTTTGGCCCGTATGTAAACCCGTACCCGAAACCGAAACCGGCGCTTTAATAGTTTTTTGTTTTACATTCATTTTTTAGTTCATTGGTTCACTGGTTCATTAGTTCATAGTTTGTTAAGCATGGTTGAACTTCTGACTTATAAACTTCTCTTTTGTTGGATGCTATTAGCCGGGAGGCAGTTCAAAGCGGTAAGACCAATGAACTAATGAACCACTGAACTAATGAACGTCCTTCTTCAATTCTGCTATTATCTTTTCAAGTTCGTTAACTTTCTTCTCCAGCTCGGGCAAACGGTTTATTACAATTTGTGAGCGCATGTGGTTTGAATACGGCTGTGCCGGCGAGCCCATCCATTTTTTTCCTTCCTCGGCCAGCGTCCGGCTAATGCCCGATTGTGCCTGTACCTGTGTGCCTTTGGCGATGCTGATATGGCCAACAATGCCAACCTGACCGCCGATAATGCAATTTTCGCCAACCTTGGTACTGCCGGATATGCCGGTTTGCGCCGCCACCACCGTGTTAGCCATAATCTCCACATTATGTGCCACCTGTATCAGGTTATCCAGCTTAACGCCTTTGCGTATAATGGTTGAACCCATGGTTGCCCTGTCGATAGTAGTATTTGAGCCAACTTCTACATCGTCCTCAATTATCACGTTGCCTATTTGGGCTATTTTACTGTATGTGCCATCGCCAACCGGCGCAAAGCCAAAGCCATCGGCCCCTATTATAGTACCTGAATGGATGATAACGTTGTTGCCTATTTTACAGTCAAAATAAACTTTTACTCCGGCAAAAAGGGTGACATTATCGGCTAAAACCACATCGTCGGCAATATAGGTTTGCGGATATATTTTGCAATTATCGCCGATTTTAACATTAGGGCCTATGTAGGCAAACGCGCCGATATAAACATTTTCGCCAATTTTCGCCGAGGGATGAATAAAGCTGGGCTGTTCGATACCTGATTTATCAAGCTTCAGCTTGTTATACATATCAAGTAACATGGTTATAGCCATGTAGGCATTTTCCACCCGGATGAGTGTAGCCTTAACAGGCTCGGCAAGCGCCTGGTCGTTATTTACAATAACAATTGATGCGCCAGTGGTATAAAGGTATTGCTCATATTTGGGGTTAGCCAAAAAAGAAAGGGCGCCAGCCTGCGCCTCTTCTATCTTACCCAGCTGATTTACCTGCACTGAGTGGTCACCTTCAACTGTTCCGTTGAGCGTATGCGCTAATTGTTGTGCGGTAAATTGCATCGGGCAAATTTAATGTTAATAATTTATAATTTGAAGATGTGAGGATTTGATGATTCTTTGATTTGATAATTTGAAAATTCGACGATTTGAAAATGAAAGTCAAATATAAAATTAATCGATTTTTGCATCATCAAATTTTCAAATCAACCAATCTTCAAATCAATCAACTCCTTTTTATAACAAACAATATACTTTTTCACCGTCTTTGCCAGCGCTTCCAGGTTGGAATTGTCGCTCGCTTCGGTAATATCTTTTATGGAGCCGTCCTTCATCAGGATGCAGATATTTCCATCGTCAGAGCGGTAAGCTTTGTTGCGGATGGAATCTGTAAATACAAAATACGATGCCTCGTGCGTGCTGATCTTATATTTTTTAACGGCTTTTTGTACAAGGTCGCTTACAAATGCGGCATCAGGCGGCGTGTTGGTAATATCAACCTTGTATAAATCGCGCTGAACAAGGTCGGTACAAAGTTTCGACAGCACAAAGTCGTCGTGCATTGCCCATACCTTTACTGCCGCCATAATATCGGTATCGTCAAGGCTTGCGAAACTTTCCAGGTAATGGTCGTCATTTATAAAAGCATCGCGGCTGATAGGCTTTTTTAAGAACTTGCCCAAGGCAGGTGTGGTAAAAACATCGTCACCGCGCAACGCCAGTTCCCGGCTGCGCCGCAGTACCTGCACCAGTAATTGCTCGGCAGCTATCACCGTTTTATGAAGGTAAACCTGCCAGTACATCAGGCGGCGGGCGATCAGGAACTTTTCTATAGAATAAATGCCCTTTTCTTCCACCACAATCTCGTCGTTAACAACATTAAGCATCTTGATAATACGGTCGGAACTGATAACACCTTCGGATACACCGGTAAAAAAGCTATCGCGGTTAAGGTAGTCCATCCGGTCCATATCCAGCTGGCTCGATACCAGCTGATGCAAAAAACGGCGGGGGTATTTATCTTCAAATATCTCGATAGCCATGCTTAACTGACCGTTGAACTGCCGGTTAAGCCGCTGCATAATCATCGTCGAAATATCCTCGTGTGAGATTTGGTCAACTATGCTTTCTTCCAGCGCGTGCGAAAATGGCCCGTGGCCAATATCATGCAGCAATATGGCTACGGTAACGGCTTCTTCCTCGTCGTCGCTAATTGCATGGCCTTTGTTACGCAGGGTTTCAATAGCCATGCCCATTAAATGCATAGCGCCCAGCGCATGATGAAAACGGGTATGCAAGGCACCGGGATAAACAAGATGTGTCATCCCCACCTGCTTAATATACCGCAGTCGCTGAAAATATGGGTGTTCAATAAGGTCAAATATCAGCTCAGTGGGGATGCTGATAAAACCGTAAACGGGGTCGTTAATTATTTTCTTTTTATTCAATGTGTGAGTATACACTGCAAAAATGTTAAATAAAGGTAATAGCAGTGTCGTATATTTGTTAATTTATGTTAATACCTTTAATAATCAACAACAAAAGCCGTGCTTTGCGGTTATGTTTGGGTGATTTCACCGATTGTAAGGGATTCCACCGATTGAATTTTGATTACACCGATTGGGTGACGATTCGCTGATTTAACCCCATTAAATCTGTAAAATCCTTAAATCCCGGTCAAAATATATATACCATGCAGGATACCACTATATTATGGGCCGATGACGAAATTGACCTTTTGAAACCTCACGTACTTTTCTTAACCGAAAAAGGCTACAAACTTACTACCGTTACCAATGGCTACGATGCTGTTGATGCTTTCAAAAATAACCATTTCGATTTGGTTTTTCTGGATGAAAATATGCCGGGGCTTACAGGCCTGGAAACATTATCACAGATAAAAAATATCAACAACGATGTACCTATTGTTTTGATTACCAAAAACGAAGAGGAGTATTTAATGGAGGATGCTATCGGCTCTAAAATTGATGATTACCTTATTAAGCCGGTAAACCCCAAACAAATACAGCTTACCATAAAGAAGCTTACTGAAAATAAGCGCCTGGTTACCGAGAAAACAACCATGGCGTACCAGCAGGATTTCCGTAACCTGGGCATGACGCTTAACGATAACCTTAGCTATCAAGAATGGGTTGACGTATACAAAAAATTGATTTTTTGGGAGCTAAGCCTCGAAAAACTGGAAGATGCCGGCATGCACGAAATTTTAACATTGCAAAAAGCTGAGGCAAACGTGCAGTTTTGCAAGTTTATTGAACGCAATTATTTGAGATGGTTAAAGGAGCCTGAAAACGCGCCTATTAACTCGTCGCAATTATTTAAAAAGAAGGTGTTTCCGTTGTTGGATGGTAAGGGCCCCGTGTTTTTCATATTGATTGACAACTTGCGGTACGACCAGTTCAAAATAATCAACCCGATTTTAACCGAATACTTCAGGCTGGAAGAGGAAGATGCTTATTACAGTATTTTGCCGACAGCTACCCAGTATGCGCGTAACGCTATCTTCTCAGGCCTGATGCCTTTGGATATGGAAAAGCGCTACCCCGAAATGTGGCAGAACGACGAGGATGAAGGCGGCAAAAACCTATTTGAAGGCGACTTTATTACCGACCAGATAAAACGTGTTTTGCGTAGGGATATTAAACACTCATACCATAAAATTTTAAATATCGATGAGGGCCGGGCATTAAACGAGTCGGTAAGCAACCTGATGCAAAACGAGTTGAACGTGGTGGTCTATAACTTTGTTGATATGCTGAGCCACGCCCGTACCGATATGCAGATGATACGTGAGCTGGCAAGCGATGATGCAGCTTACCGCTCGTTAACGCTGTCGTGGTTTGAGCACTCGCCACTATTTGATTTATTGAAATTCCTAGCATCGAAACAAGTGCGTGTAGTTATCACTACTGACCATGGTACTATAAGAGTACGTAACCCCAGCAAAATTGTGGGCGACAGGAATACCAATACAAACCTGCGCTACAAACAAGGTAAAAATTTGAATTTTAACCCTAAAGAGGTATTCCATGTGCGTAACCCGCACGATGCGATGTTGCCTAAGCTTCATGTAAGCAGCAGCTTTGTATTTGCCAAGGAAGACAGCTATTTTGTTTACCCTAATAATTACAACCATTTTGTTAACTTTTATAACGAGACGTTTCAGCACGGAGGAATATCATTAGAGGAGGTATTGATACCTATAGCGGTGTATGGGCCTAAGTAAAATTTATTAAATTTGGGGCTTTATTTGTCATTGCCTGAGTTTCTGAACCATGATTCGCTTGATTTAAAGATTTTCGTGATTTTTTATCATGGCAATCCATTAATCCTAAAAATCATGGTTCAGACAAAAAGCGAGTAATATTTAATGCATCTAACCGCCACCACCCCAGCCCAACTCCCCGCCATTGCATCCGAAATACTTTCGTTTGCAACCAACTCCCGTATTTTTCTTTTTTATGGCGATATGGGCGCAGGTAAAACCACGCTGATTAAATCCCTGTGTAAATGTTTGGGAACTACTGAACCCGTCACCAGCCCCACATTTTCCATCGTAAACGAGTATATCGGCACAAAAAACAAAATTTACCACTTCGATTTTTACCGCCTTAAAAACCAAACCGAGGCGCTGGATATGGGTTACGAGGAGTATTTTTATTCGGACGCTTATTGTTTTATTGAGTGGCCGGAAAAAATCCCGGACTTGCTGCCCGACCATTATAACCGGGTTGCCATAAAAGTACAGCCTGATAATTCACGGATTGTAATTATTGAGCAAATTTAATTTACACTTAAACCGATTTTTGCTTAACTTCATCAGCCAGAAAATAATACACAATGAGCTTAGGGAAATATAGTGGATTTTCGGACCTTGCCAAACAAGCTTTGATGCAACCCCAGGAATCGATGCTGGAGGTTAAAAATAAAAAAAATAAACTTTACATAGGTATACCAAAAGAGGTTTCCTTCCAGGAAAACCGGATACCGCTTACGCCATTATCCGTTGCTTTATTGGTAAACAACGGCCACGACGTGATGCTGGAAAGCAATGCCGGGCAGGCGGCCAATTTTTCGGATAAAGACTACAGCGAACAAGGCGCCCATATTGTTTACGACACTAAAAAAGTATACGAGGCAGACATCATTATAAAAATTGCCCCGCCAACGCTTGCCGAAATCGAATTGATGAAGCCCGGGCAAAAGCTGCTATCCGCCCTGCAGTTATCAACGCTGAAAGCCGAATCCATACATGCGCTTATTGAGAAAAAAGTAACCGCGATGTGTTTTGAGCATTTGCGCGATGAAGGCGGCTCGTTAAGCGTAGTGCGCGCCATGAGCGAAATAGTAGGCGCGACTTCGATATTAATAGCCGGTGAATATTTAAGCAATGTTTTTGATGGCAAGGGCCTGATGCTTGGCGGCATTACCGGCGTGCCCCCAACCGAAATAGTAATACTGGGCGCGGGGACTGTTGGTGAATATGCGGCCCGCACGGCCATTTCACTTGGTGCAGAAGTAAAGGTTTTCGACCCTTCTATATATAAACTCCGCCGTTTGCAAAATAACATAGGCACCCGGGTATTTACATCGGTGGTACAGCCAATCGTTTTACAAAAAGCCATAACTACGTGCGATGTTGCCATAGGCGCCATGCGTGCCGAAGACGGCCGCAGCCCCTGTATAGTATCTGAAGCTACCGTTAGCCGCATGAAACCAAACTCGGTGATTATAGACGTGAGTATTGACCAGGGTGGCTGCTTTGAAACATCCGAAGTAACCAATCACACCCACCCGGTTTTTCGCAAACACGATGTTATCCATTACTGTGTGCCTAATATAGCATCGCGGGTTGCCCGCACAGCTACTTACGCGCTTACTAATATTTTTGCGCCTATATTGCTTGATATCGGCGAGCATGGCAGCCTTAAAGATTTAATCTGGGCAAAATCAGGCATGCGCGATTCGGTTTATATTTACAAGGGCCAGCTTACCAACAAACATATCGGCGAGCGGTTCTCCATTCCGTGTAAGGACCTCGACCTGCTAATTGTTTCACACCGTTAAATATGAAACGTTTTATTCTGCCTGCAATTTTTACTTTAACCATGAGTACGGCAATCGCCCAACATTATAAATATATCGACAGCTCGAAAGTAATGGGGCTTGCAAAATACGCGGCCGATATTAAGCGACACCCCGAAACCCGGTTGGTTGAAATAAAAAAGTACATTCCCGGCATCGCGCTGGATATACGATACGCCACCACCAATAATTTTACCCGCCACCGCATGTATCCGCAGGCGCGCGCATTTGCCAGGCTGCCGGTTGTACTGGCCTTGAAAGAGGTGCAGGATGAATTAAAAGCAAAAGGCCTTGGGCTAAAAATATATGATGGTTACCGCCCATATTCCATCACCGAAAAATTTTACGAAATAGCCGCAGACACCAACTTTGTTGCCGACCCGCGCAAAGGCTCCAAACATAACCGGGGCTGCGCCATCGACCTTAGCTTAATCGACTTAAAAACCGGGAAAGAACTGAACATGCCGACTGCGTTTGATAGCTTTAGCCGCAAAGCAGCAGCCAATTACCCCGATTTAACACCGACGCAAATTGCAAACCGCGAATTGCTGAAGAGCACTATGCTGGCCCATGGATTTAAAGTAATTGCTACCGAGTGGTGGCACTATGATTTTAACGGCTGGGCAAAATATCCTTTGCTCGACATCCCGTTCGCAACAATTTGATAATGATGATTTAAAATTTACCAGCAAACATTTTTGGCTATTACATATTTCTATGTTAAGTAGTTAATATAGGCGACAACGAATTTTAATTTACAATGGCATTTAAAGCAGGAATGAAAGTTTTCAGCATAGCATATTTAAAAGAACTCTGGAAAATATTGGCGGCCACCTTTATGGGTTTTATTAACGACAATGGCCTGAAACTAAGTGCGTCATTAGCCTATTATACCATTTTCTCGATAGCCCCGCTGCTTATACTTATAATTTCGATAGCCGGCCTTGTTTGGGGGCAGGATGCCGCATCAAACAAACTTTATCCGCAGATAGCACATTATGTAGGCAAGGATGCGGCGCTGCAAATACAGGATGTATTAGCAAAACTACAACTCTCCGGTAAATCAAATACGGCAGTAACTATAGGCATCATTACCTTGCTTGTAGGCGCCAGCAGTATTTTTATCGAAATACAGGATTCATTAAATATCATTTGGCGGGTAAAAGCCAAGCCTAAAAAAGGTTGGTTAAAGCTTATCCAAAATCGTTTTGTATCATTCTCGCTTATCATCAGTCTCGGATTTTTATTGCTGGCATCATTAGTAATAAGCGTGGTAATGAATGCAGTTAGCCAATGGATAACACATTTTTTACCAGCATTAACAACGTTACTGCTAAACCTGGTTAATTTAGGTATAACGCTCGTCATTATCTCCGTACTTTTCGGTATCATTTTCAAATTTTTACCCGACGTTAAAATAAGGTGGAAGGATGTGCGCAGCGGGGCATTCTTTACGGCCATACTATTTATGGTAGGACAATCGCTTATTACCTTATATATACAGTATTACGCAAAAAGTTCAGCTTATGGCGCAGCCGGTTCTATACTGATTATCCTGGTTTGGATATACTATACATCGGCTATACTATACATCGGCGCCGAGTTTACCCAGGTTTACGCCGAAGCAATAGGCAGCCATATTGAACCTGCCGACTATGCAGTAAGTGTACAACAAACCGAAGTTTTAAAAGAAGTTACCACCCTGCCTGCCCAGAACCCCGCACTTAAGGGAACGCTGAAGCCAGAGAAGAAAGAGAGTTCATAGTTGAAAAAGGAAACTGCAGCGGCTATGAACCATCAACTATGAACCATGAACTAATAGCTATCGTGTATCAAGGTAACTATCCGCACCATTTCATCCCTTACCTCCTCAACGGGCCGGGTAAAATTATTATTCATGAAAGCGAACGCCAGCCGTTTCCCTTTTTTGGTGATGAGGTATCCGCTTTGGTTATAGTTGTTTGAAAACGAGCCCGTTTTTGCCCAAACAAAGGGTTGCCCGTTTTCGGTTTTGTAAATCTTACGGATGCTGCCGGTTTTGCCGCCCGCGGGGAAAAGGCTGTGCACCAGGTCGTCATTCTTCTTTTCATCCAAAATTTTGCATAACAGGGCCACAATACTACGCGGGGTAAACAGGTTGTAACGCGACAGTCCCGAGCCGTCGACCCATTGCGGTGCATCCGGCAAATCGTTTAAAAAATTGACTTTTGCGTAATTAATTGCTGAATCCGTATTAAGCACCTGGAATTTTGCCGCAGAGCAAAGCAGCAGCAATTGTTCGGCAATAAAATTGTCGCTGGGCTGCAGCATGCGCCGGTAAACCGAATCGGCATTGGCGTTGTAAATGGTTTTGGCATTTGCCGGCATAGCGATGTGTACAAGGGTAACGGGTTGCTTAAGTGTATCTTGTAACAGCTCGGCCGTTAGCCCGGCGCTTACTTTCCAGGGCACTTCCTGCTTAAAGCCTTTTGGCAGCGCCATAAAAGGGTAAACAAGTGTATTACTTAATAAATCGCGCCTTATCCTGAATGTTGCAGGGCGGTAAAGTGTATCGCATTTTAAATATTTTTTCAGGTAAGCTGGCTTTATTTGCAGCGAGTCGTTTTTATCAGCATAAATAACAGCCACATTGTCCTCGACCGGCAACTCGTTTATTTCGGCCTGGTAGTAGTCGTTGTAATCATCCCAGGCCCAGCCCGGGCCAAAAGGCCGGCCCGTATAGCTACCCGGCGAAAAGAACAGCTTTTTGCCACTGTTTTTTAAAAAGTTAAACCCGTTTACCGCCTTTAAATCACTATGCAGAAAAGAGGGGTCGCCGGTGCCCCAAAAAATCAATGAGTCACCGCGGGTAACATATTTAAGTGCCGGAACCGAATCACCCAGCATTTTTAAACAGATATAAAAAGTAAACAGCTTGGTGTTTGATGCAGGGTTAAAATATTTATCGCTGTTAAGCTCGCATACCATTTTATTGTTGTCCAAATCGTACAACGCAAATCCGGTAAAATGGTCGCTCATGATAGCACTATGCGTAAACTGTCTTTTTATTTCGCGTTTGCGTATTTTACCGGCGCAACCATAGCCAAGGCATATTAAAAGGCAAAAACAAAGCGTTATTATTTTGAATACATTCCACTGCATGGATGTTAATTTTATATGATTAATTTGTACGTTTGATAACCAAATATAAACGTTTGTTGATTAGGCTATTCCATACCATAAAACGCGCCATTCAAATTAAGGGGGCGTTATGTTTTACTATACTAATGTTGTCGCTTTGCTGTTGGCATTCAACAGCAAATGCTCAATATTTCGACCTGAAAGACAACCGAAAACATGTTACCGTCCCTTTTAAAATGATTAGGGATATGATCGTCATTCAGCTTAACATCAACAACAAGGGTCCGTTTAATTTTATTTTAGATACCGGCGTTGGGCTTATGCTGATAACGGACCCCAAGCTGGTCGACTCGATAAATATAGCAAATAAACGCACTTTAAAGATAAATGGCATTGGCGACGGCGAAGCTTACGAGGCTTATGTTACGTCGGCTTTAGATATCCAAATTCGCGGGCTAAAAAGCTACGATGTAGCTTCGGCCATATTAAAAACCGATCATTTTGGCCTCTCTAACTACGCGGGCATACCTATCCACGGGCTCCTGGGCTACGAATTTTTTAATAACCTGGCCGTCAAAATCGACTTTTCCGATAGTACGCTGTCTGTTTCTAGGCCGAAAGATATCCGGTTATATAAAAAGGGAACAAAAATCCCTATGTCTGTTCAAGACCGGAAGCCGTACATACACACAAAAGTTACCTATACCGATGGCAGCAAGGTGGATGCAAAGCTGGTGCTCGACCTGGGTGCCGGCCATGCGCTATCGCTGGAAAACGCCATTATAAAACATGGCCTTCCCTCAAAATTTATTGCAGCCAACCTGGGCGTGGGGCTTACCGGGCCGGTTAACGGTTTTTTAGGCCGTATAAAGGAGCTTGACATAGGGCGGTTTAAAATACCCAATGTGATAACGTCCTTTCCGCAAGGCGACCAATATAAAACGCTGGCCGTAAAGCGTGATGGCAACTTGGGGATAGGCATACTTAAGCGGTTTAGCGTGATAATTGATTACCCCGACAGCGCAGTGTACCTAAAGGCGGGGCCCAATCTTACCCGGCCTTTTGAGCATGATATGAGCGGCCTGGAGTACTATGGCGCGGGCGAAGATTTAAACCGTATTGTTATCAGCAGGGTTGAACCCGGCTCGCCGGCTGATGAAATAGGGCTTGAAAAAGACGACGAAATACTCGCAATAAACTTAAAGCCGGTTAAAAACATGACCCTCGAACAAATAGACGGCCTTTTTAAGTCGCAAAACGACCGCAGCCTGCTTTTGGAGGTTTACCACGACAAAAAAAAGGACGAGGTAGTTTTAACTTTAAAGCGCCGGATATAGCCGGATAACTTTCTACAAATCACATTTCGCCTTCCCGCATCCTGGTAAACATCACCCTTACAGGGTGATTTTAAATCCATATTTGTAATAAAAATGTTGCTATTGCCAAATGGTTTTTATTTTGCATAAGTTTACGCTTTAACTGACTTATTTTAATAATTAACTAATATGATTAAACCATTACGTACAAATGCGTGGTTAGGCTTAACAGCAATTACGATTGCCGTGATAGCCGGTTCCTGCAGAACAAAAAAGGAAGCTGCGGCACAAACTGTAACTGTTAAAACCACGTCGACCGCTACCGGCTCATCGGCTACGGCAACCATTGGCCCCGGTAAAAAAGAAGGCATCAAAAAATTCGGCGACTTGATCCCTTCAAAAACAAAAGTTGACAGCGGGCTTTTTAATACTTATAGAGTTGAAGGCAAATATTATTATGAAATCCCCGACTCGCTGCTTGGGCGCGAAATGGCTGTAATTACCCGGCTGGCGAAAACGCCACCGAACGTTAGGGTGCCTTACCACCAATACGGCGGCGAATCGGAAAACGAGCAGGTTTGGAAATGGGAGCGCCACGACAAGCAGATATTTATACGCGTGCCCAGCTATAGCGTTCGTGCCGACAGCACCAGCGATATGTATAAATCGGTAAAAAATTCTAACCTGGATGTGGTACTGGCTTCTTTCGATATAAAGGCTTACAATAAAGACACTACCGGCGTGGTAATTGATGTATCTGACTTTTACAACGGCGACATAGCTGCCATCGGGATATCTGACGAACTGAAAAAGGCTTATAAAATATCAGCCGTTGATAATGCACGTTCATTTATCGATACGATAAAAAGCTTCCCGGTTAATATCGAGGCCCGCGTGCTAAAAACATACCGTGCCGGCGAATCGCCAACGGATAATACCAACGCTGCTTTAACATTTGAGTTAAATACATCCATGCTTTTATTGCCAAAAATTGGCGCCCGGCCCCGCTTAGGTGATGACAGGGTTGGTTTTTTTGGCCAAAGCCAAACTGACTACGGAACCGATGCCCAAAAATCGGAAGTTACCCGCTACATACATCGCTGGAAGCTGGAGCCTAAAGATGAAGCTGCTTACCAGCGGGGCGAGTTAGTTGAGCCCAAAAAGCAAATTGTATTTTATATTGACCCGGCTACACCTAAAAAATGGGTGCCATACTTAATCGCTGGTATTAACGACTGGCAAAAAGCGTTTGAGGCTGCCGGTTTTAAAAATGCGATAGTAGGCAAGGTAGCCCCAACTGCAAAAGAGGATCCTAATTTCAGCACCGAAGATGCCCGGTACAGCGTGGTGCGGTACTTTGCCTCGAATGTTGAAAACGCCTATGGTCCGCATGAAAGCGACCCGCGCACAGGCGAAATTATGGAAAGCCATGTGGGCTGGTACCACAATGTAATGCAATTGCTGCGCGACTGGTATTTTGTGCAGACAGCAGCGGTAAACCCGGAAGCACGCAAGGCCAAATTTACCGACGAACAAATGGGTGAACTGATACGTTTTGTTTCATCGCACGAAATTGGGCACACCCTGGGTCTGCCGCACAATTTTGGCTCCAGCTATGCCTACCCTGTTGATTCGCTGCGCTCAAAAACGTTTACCGATAAGCATGGCACCGCGCCATCAATTATGGATTATGCCCGTTTTAACTACATAGCCCAGCCCGGCGATGGCGTTACGCATTTATATCCGCAGATAGGCGAATACGACCTTTGGGCGATAAAATGGGGCTATACCTGGTTCCCCGGCAAAAAAACACCAAAGCAGGAAAAAGAAATGCTTGATGTTTGGACAAAAGAGAAAGCTGGTAACCCGCTTTATTATTACGGCCGCCAGGGTACAAGTATCGACCCCCGCCTGCAAAATGAAGATTTAGGCGATAATGCTATGAAAGCAAGTACTTATGGCATTGCCAACCTGAAACGCATTTTACCAAATATCGAAAAGTGGACCTATCAGCCGGGTGAAGATTTTGATGATTTACAAGGATTATACAACGAGGTTTTGAACCAGTTTAGCCGGTATATGGGCCACGTGGCAACCAACATTGGCGGTATGAACGAGAACTTTAAAACGTACGACCAAAAGGGCCCGGTTTATGATTTTGTTGCCAAAGGCCTGCAGCACGATGCGGTAATGTTTTTTAACAAAGAAGCATTTACAACCCCATTGTGGTTGATTGAAAGCCCGGAATTAGCAAAATTTGATAACGGGGTGATGCTAAACCGCATTAAGAGTGTGCAGGTAAGTACGTTAGCCAATGTGCTATCGCAATCGAGAATAGCGCGCATGTACGATAACGAGACCCGGAACGGCAGTAAGGCTTATACTGTTGCTGATTTGTTTAATGACCTGCGCGATGGCATTTTTACGGCCGGCAGGCCTGACGCGTTTAAACGCAATTTGCAAAGGGCTTATATCGAAGATTTAAAAGGCTTGCTGAATGATGATTTCAGGGGTATTCCCGGTTTCCCGGCTGCGGCGATGGCAAATTTTGGATTAACGCCAATAAACATGACACTATCTGACATCCGCCCGATGGTACGTGCTGAATTGAAAGTGATACAAGCCAGGCTGCCAAAAGGTGGTGATGCAATAACAACAGCACATTATATTGATTTGCAGGCCAGGATAAAGGAAACGCTAAACCCAACAAGGCCGATAGTGAACATTCCTGCTGCAGGCCGTGGGATAGCTGAGGATGATGCAGCTAAAAATGATTTGGAAAACTATTAATAGCATGTTAATCACTTGAAATACTGAGCTTTTCAGCAAATAAAAATTCCCGTCTGTTTTACAGTACGGGAATTTTTTATTTCGTACACAAATGAATACGATATATGTTTTAATTAATCGGAAGATTGGCTAGCATCGACCTAAACTGTAATCACAAATCTCCAATCACTAAAGCTGACTGATGTTCTCGAAAAATGCGGTCTGCAAATCAAGCAGCGACCTTACATTTATTTTTTCGCCATAAGCATCGAAGCATAAAAACTTCGAATTTTTCATGTCGTTATTTTTGGCCCGTTCAAAAAAATTAAACGTTTCAAAAAAATAATGATTAGTTGTAATGTTGTCTTTATTGGTTTGCGAGCCGTTAAGCCGGAAGCCGATCGCGTCGATCCACATATGCACTTTTGAGTGCAGGTTTGCATTAATGTTAGCCATAGGTTAAAGTTTGATGTTCTTTAAACGAAAACCGTGCCACATTGTTACCCGCGAGTTGTATTACTTTTAAACAATTGTTGGGGGATAGCAAGCGCTTTAATTGTTGATAATTAATAGAATTGTGAATAACTTTTCTTTTGTCAGGCAATTAATGTAACTTATTTGAAACCCTCGCCGTAGAAAGCACTGATAAGCAAAAAAAATTACCCGAAATTATGAAACCACTTAGACTTTTACTACCTATTGCATTCATATGCCTTTTAAGCGTTACTGCTTGTAAAAAGGATAAAACAGCAGGACCAGCAGGGCCGGCAGGAGCAACCGGCGCTCAAGGCGCTACGGGGGCAACCGGTGCAGCAGGACCACAAGGCCCGGCGGGCCCGGCAGGCGGACCGGTTGGACCGCAAGGCCCGAAAGGCGATAAAGGAGACACCGGCGCTGCCGGGGCAAATGGCACAGCCGGCTCCACAGGGGCAACCGGCGCCCAGGGCGCTACAGGAGCGACTGGTACTACCGGGGCAACAGGCGCTACCGGTGCAACAGGTGCACAGGGCCCAATTGGCCCGCAAGGCCCCATTGGTGCTACAGGGGCAACCGGGCAAACAGGGGCAACCGGGCAAACGGGTGCTACAGGAGCTCAAGGCTCTAACGGAGACAAAGGAGCTACAGGAGCAACTGGCGCAACCGGAGCTACGGGCGCAACCGGAGCTACGGGCGCAACTGGCCCTAAGGGCGCTACAGGTGCTACCGGGGCTACCGGGGCTACCGGGGCACAAGGCGCACAAGGCCCTAAGGGCGACAAGGGCGACCCGGGAAATGCTAACGTTCAAAATTTCTTATTGATTAATAAAGGTGTTGTTGTTGCCGGCCTTACTAAATTTAGTATTCCCGCAATCACCCAGGCAATTGTTGACCAGGGAACCGTTTTAGTTTACCTGCGTAATACAGGCTCAAATTCGGGCTGGTATGCTTTACCATACTCCGAGGCTGGTCACTCCATTACCTTTAATGATTATGGTGTTGGCTATATCGATTTAAAAGCAAACTTTACCCAGGCAAGCGGTATCGACTTCAGGGTGGTAGTTATCCCCGGGACAGCAATTACCACGTTAAATGCTACTAATCCGAACTTAAATATTAGGAATTTTAACGAAGTAGCAGCCGCTCTGCATCTATCTAACTAATAGCTGATACAATAAGTATTTAACTCATATTCTATTGAATATTAAAGCCTCCTGCAACCAGGGGGCTTTTTGTGTTTGTATGTAACAATGCTATGATTATTAAATAATTAACGGTTTTTGTTGAACATTTGCACTCGATTTGTGTCTTAAAACATATTATTAAATAGTATTGACCCCTGTAGTACACTAAAAACAAAATGAAATCTTTATTCCTTGCTTTTGCTTTTGCCTTTTTTACGCTAACGTTTTCATACGCGCAGACGGGCCGCGAAGTACACGGTACCGTGGTTGATACCACCAAACTGTCTGTGCCTTCGGCCAGTGTGAAGTTAGTGTCAGACAAAGGCGACAGCACCATATCGATAGCCGATGTAAACGGAAAATTTGTTTTTCAGAATATAAAAGGCACAAAAATAACGGTTACTGTAAGTTATATTGGGTACAGTCTGTTTAAACGCCGTTATACTTTAGACAATACGCCTTCCGCTGCTGATTTGGGGACTATCGTCCTAAAATCAGAGTCGAAAATGCTGAATGAGGTGACCATAGTTGGGGTTGTACCCGTTACGTTAAAAGAGGATACCGTGCAATACCAGGCAAGCGCCTACAAGGTGCGCGAAAATGCGCCGGTTGAGGACCTGGTAAAAAAGCTGCCCGGCGTTGATGTTGATATAAACGGCAATGTAACCACACAGGGGAAGCAGGTTACCAAAGTTAGGATTAACGGCAAAGACTTTATGGGGGGCGATGTGCAGAGTGCGTTGAAAAACCTGCCCGCCGATGTGGTTGACAACATCCAGATGATTGACGATTACGGCGACCCGGCTAATCTTACAGGCGTTAAAACCGGCGACCCTGATAAGATAATGAACATAACCGTACGTAAGGATAAAAACTACGGTTACTTTGGCCAGGCCACTGCCGGCGACGGCCGCGATTTACTGCCGAAAGACGACGGCGTGCCTAATAAAAACCGCTTTTTAACATCGATAAACGCTTTCAGGTTTAATGGCGACCAGCAGATTGCATTGTTGGGAAGTATTAACAATACCAACGTTAACACGTTCTCGTTCGGCAGCACCGGTGGTGGTGGCGGAGGAGGTGGTGGCAACGGCGGCGGCGGAGGTGGTTTTGGTGGTGGCGGCGGCCGTGGTAACGCAGGCCGTGGTGGCGGCAATGCCAACGGCAGCCTTATTACCAGTGCGAACGGTATTACTGATGCACACTCGATAGGTTTAAACTTCCGCGACCAGTGGGGTAAAAAACTTGCCGTTTATGGCAGCTATAGCTTTGCTGATAATACGGTTAATACTATCAATAATATTTTACAGCAAAATACATCGCCAACAAACCCATCAACCCAAAATCAAAGCAGTAACGAAAAAGATCAGAATATAAACCACCGGTTTAACTGGAATATGGAGTACAAGCCGGATACGATTAACTACTTAAAAGTGACGCCTAATTTTTCTTACGCAGGCACCAATACTAATGATGCCGAAAACGTAAATTTTGTGCGAAACGGGACGGTAAGCTCGGCTTATACATCAGCAACTACAGGCGATTCGCAGGCGCCTAACTTTGGGCTTAACGCCTTATACAATCACCGTTTTAAAGGCAGGCGCAACCTGAGTATTAACATAAATATAAACTCAGGGCATAATTATTCGTTTCAAAACCCAATATACAACTTTACCACTACGCCAACTGCGCCGGCAAACCAAATGATTAATGTTACCAGCCGCACAACAAGCTACGGCATAAATTTCTCGTACCTCGAGCCGCTGGGCAAACGTTCGTATCTGGAGGTAAACTATGCCTTTAACCGCTCAAACACCAACAACGATAAGGAAACTGATACTTTGTTCGACGCTGCCAATGTGGCTTTCCGAAATGACAGTGCCTTAAGCACACATTACAATTACAACTTTACCACCAACCGCGTTGGTTTAAATTTCCGCTTCAGCGAAAAGAAATATAACTACGTATTGGGTATTGGCATGCAGCCTTCGGTTTTAGATGGCTATTCACCACAAACAGGCCTGTCAACCCATGTATCAACGTTTAATGTAATCCCTTCGGCGCGTTTTGTTTACAATTTTTCGCGCAGCAAGGCATTCACTATACTTTACAATGGCTCCAGCAGTCAGCCGAGCTTTACGCAGTTGCAGCCGGTTGTTGATTTTTCGAACGCGCTGTACCCAACACAGGGTAACCCCGACCTGAAGCCGCAGTTTACTAATACCTTCCAAATCAGGTACAACAACTTCAGCTTCGCCACGGGCGATGTGTTCTTTGTATCTGCCAATTTACAAACCACCCAAAACGCTGTGGTTACCAACAGCATAACTTTTCCAAGGGTTTACGCGCTCGATCCGAGGTTTCAAAACACCATTTTAACAACTTATACCAATGCAAGTGGTTTTTACAGCATCCAGGGCCGGGCTACTTATTCAAAACCATGGGATAACCGTAAATTCTCGTTAAACCTTAACGGCTCGCTTACTTATGCCAACAATATAGGTTTCTTAACCAGTGTTGATTCCACCGGTTTTTTTGACAAACAAAAAAATATTGCAAAAAACCTGCAGGTTACGCCGGGCCTTTCTTTCCGGGTTGATATTACCAACCATATTGATGCCCAGGTTTTCACCAATTACAGCATTAACAGGACACAAAACTCGATATCAAACCCGCTTACCGAAGGGGTATCAAATATCCGGGCATGGTCGTCGGGTATTAACGGGAAAAATTATTTCGGCGATTGGACCTTCAGCTATGATTTTTCGCACGTATCAAACTACGGCTATACATCAAACGTACCGATTGCCAACCCCAACGTGCTAAACGTTTATATGGAGCGCAGGTTTATGAAAGACCATCAAGGAACCATTCGCGTTTCGGCGTTCGATTTATTCAATCAAAACACCGGGTTTTCATCCACAGCAACAGCAAGTTCAATTACCCAGACACAGGTTAACAGGCTGTCGCGCTATTTCCTGGCTACATTTACTTTACGCCTGCAAAAGTTTGCCGGCAAATCACCAATGGGCGATCCGTCCTCGCGCGGTTTTAGAAGAGACGGTGGCGGTGGTGGTAATCGCGGCGGTGGCGACGGCGGTGGTCCGGGCGGAATACCCGGTGGAAGCGGTCCGCAATAAAATTTGAAGATGCGATGATATGAAGATTTGAAAATGGACTGTACGCTATTAATTTTCAAATCACCGCATCATCAAATCTTCAAATCGAGGAACCTTCAAATTGATGATTCAATGTACTAATACAGAATTGATAACCCGTTCCAGTTCTTCCAGGTCGAACGGTTTGGCCAGGTAGGTTTCGGCGCCGGCGTGGCTGGCCAGCAGCTCGATATCGCTATTGGCCGAAAAATAAATAATGGGAATATTTTTCAGCGCATCGTTTTGTTTAAGTTTTTGAGTGGCGATAATACCGCCATCATCAGGTATCCAGTTATCCATCAAAATTACATCCGGCATAATAGCTGATACCTTGTCTACAATGTTATTGCAATCGGCATAGGCATTCACAATCCACCCCTGTTCTTCCAGAATAAAGCTGCATATTGAAAGAATATCTTCATCGTCGTCAAAAATGATGATTTTACGGGGATCGTTGTTCATTGGCTAAAAGATATGTGAAACTATGCAATCTGTTTTAGAAAAACAAATGTTTTACTATTAATTTAAGAACTTTCCGGGTAGCTTAAGCATATCCTATCCTTTACATAAATTATTATATTTGATAACCATTTTTTAGGTACCTGGTTTTATGCTGGTAGCAAATAATTTTGCGTTGATCGATAAATTCCCCCGGTTTGACACCCCGGGCTTTGATATTGAGGCATATAACGATACTTTCAGGCAATCAAATGTTATTATAAATGCGTCTTCGTCTGATGTATCGTACACAGAGCATTGGGGCTGCCTTTCGGTGAAATGTGCATTTGGCGGCACCGAAATGTATAAAATTAGCGACAGGTATTATGCGGTTACTGATGACGCTTATTTTATTTGCAACGAAGGGCAATATTATTCGAGTTTTATAGCAGCCAGGAAACCGGTAGAATCTTTTACGATTAACTTTACCGATGCTTTTGTTAAGCAGGTTAAAAGCAGCCTTTATCCGGATGCGAAATTACTTGACGACCCGGGTTTTATTGCGGGCGCGTCGTGTGAATTTGTTGAAAAACTTTATCGCCATAGCGGCGGGTTAAACAATAGCATAGCCAGGTTAAGAATGCTGGCAAAAAACTTCGGCGAAAACAGGGGTGAGGTGTCCGAAAGCTACTTCCCATTGCTCCAAAATATGCTGCTTTCACAGGGGCATATTTTAAACGAGATAAAACAGGTTAAAGCGGTTAAGCTATCAACCCAAAAAGAATTATACAAACGGCTCCATCACGCAAAAGACTACATCGAATCGTGCTTTGCCGGCGATGTGCCCCTTGAAAAACTGGCACAAATTTCCTGTTTAAACAGCGCTTACCTGCTGCGTAATTTTAAACAATACTTCGGGCAAACGCCTTACCAGTACTTAATAAATAAACGAATGGCTGTTGCCGCACAGTTACTGGTAAACACCGCAATGCCGGTATCCGAAATTTGTTTTGAAACGGGTTATGCCGATGTTAGCTCGTTTTGCAGACTGTTTAAAAAAACGTATAGCTGCTCCCCGGAAAACTATCGCGCAAGCAAAGCAAAAAAAGTCATTTTTAGCACGTAAAAGCGTTTGCGAAGATGATAATATTACAGCATTAATAAATATTTAACCCTGTCTGTATGTTTAAAATACTTACCGTTTTTATCCTGGCAGTTTTAACGTCCGGGATTAATTTAACCGCCAGTGCCCAATCGTCCGAAGTTAAAACCGCCGATTCCCTGTTTTTAGCCGGCGATTACGCGCACGCTAAGATCGCCTATAAAAACCTGGTACATGACACCTCGAAAAATGGCATTTGGTGGAACCGGATGGCTTTTTCGTACTACAACACCGGCGATTACGAAACCGCATTAACCGGTTATCATAAGGCTTTAACATTAAAGCCGGGCCCGCCGCTTAAGGCTTCCATTTATTCGCGGATGGCTCGGGTGAATGCATTACAAAACAAACCCGAACTTGCTTACATCAGCATCGATAGCGCGAGGGCCAATGGCTATGTGCAGTTTACCGAACTGGACAACTTAAAAGACTTTGATAAGATAAGGGATAACCCGCGGTTTAAAGAATTGCGGACGGCGGTTTTTAACAGCGCTTTCCCATGTATGGCCAACAAACAGGCCCGGGAGTTTGACTTTTGGGTTGGCGAATGGAAGGTGTATGTTACGGGAACAAAAATTGTGGCCGGGCATAGTTTAATACAGCGCATTGCCGGCGGCTGCGCAATTTTAGAAAACTGGACATCAAACAACGCGGTCAACAATGGCAAAAGCATTAATTTTATCGACCCGGTTACCGGCAAATGGAAGCAATCATGGGCAGGGGGCGGCGCGCAGGAGTTTGTGAACGGTGAATATAAGGACGGCGCCATGCGCTTTACATTTGAAACCACCGGCCCGAACAACCAAAAATTAATTGGCCGCTTTATTTTTTATAACCAAGCTGATGGCACCGTAAAGCAATTTAACGAAACATCGGCCGATAACGGCAAAACCTGGACAACTTCGTATGATTTTACTTACGTACGGGCTGGCGAAAGCAGGGATGACCTGTAAATAACAATCCAACCAAAACCTATCCCAAAGCTATAAATTGAAAAAAAGTCTAAAAGCCCCAACGGGGCGCAATTCGCCAGCGCAGGTCGCAGGCCTGCGCTAAAACGCAGGCAAGTCACGAAACAGCCACCTCAACCCGTTTTATATCAGGATTGCTATCATCCGGAAATTCCTCTTTTACCCTTGCCCGGCAATCGGACAAAGCTTCATCAACCTCCTCCGCGTTTACTGATTTGCCGCTGTATAGCAACACCTCGCGTTCTTCATCCTCAAGTTTGTCAAAACCGGCGCCGGTCCATCGATAAATTGTCGAATCGGGCGATGTATAGATGATGTTATATTTCGGCATTGTTGAACAGTTAGTGCATATTAAACGCCGATGCCTTATTATAGTTTTTTGTGGTGAAAGTTTAAAGCACATTATTTGCCACCGGAAATTTAAATTTATATTAGCACGTCATCTACAATACTTCTTGAAAATGAAAAAGCTGTTCGTAATTCTGCTGTTATCAATAACAGCCGCTGCATGTGGTCAAACTAAAGCTAATAGGGTGCTACAAAAGCAATTGGACAGTATAATGGTTAAGGACCAATTATACCGCGATACCTTAAGCCTGTTAATGGACCCGGTAAAAGGTGATTCACTTGCCAAAACAATGTCGCTTACCAAACAGCAGGCAAGCGGCCGCTTTTGGACTAAGCAAAACCGCCTCGATTCGCTCAACCTGGTATTTATTGAAGGATTGATAACAAAGTATGGATACCCGGGCAAAACACTGGTTGATACGCCCGCAAATGAGACGGCCTGGTACGTTATTCAGCACTCCCCTAAAATCGAAAAGTATTTCCCTATTATTAAAAAAGCTGCTGAAAGCGGGGAACTGCCCTTCCGGCTTTATGCCATGATGCTTGACCGGCAACTGATGCAACGAAAACAGGAACAGGTATACGGCACACAAATTAGTTGCGGCATGCTAAAAAAAGATAAAAACGAATGTTTTGTTTGGCCGATTAAAGATGCCGCCACGGTGAACGAACGCAGGAAAAAAGCAGGCTTTACGCAAACCGTTGAAGAAAACGCGCTGAGACTTGACGTTAAATACCGGATAGTGAAAATGGATGAAATAAAATAAATTGACATACGACAACCGCGGCAATTATTATGGTTTTTGTACCAAAAAGTTTACCCTTTTGCGTTTACATCCACCATATAAAACCCTACCTTTGCCCCTGCAAAAAATACAAATACCATGAGTTTCAGAACCGAACACGATACCATGGGCGAGGTACAGGTACCTGCCGATA
>JBDUDE010000303.1:0-2133 GCA_040003105.1 Mucilaginibacter sp.
ACGCAATAAAAGTAATTTAATGTTTTTACATATCCAAATTTCATTGCGTCTTTTTTACGCAATGATAACAATTTGCTCAAAACTGCACTATTTCATGTTGATAGTTACATGACCGGGCTTTAATCCGTTGCCGTGAAAGTTGCTATCAAATTTCAATGCGTATTTTTTACGTATTAGATATTTTGTATTTTTGCTGATAAAGACAGGGTAAGTATGGAACAAGAGGATATAAATGACTTTTTTACCAATTCCGACTTATATCTCCGTAATGTGGCGGTTGATAACGTAATTTTAGGTTATCATGAAAAGGAGCTCAGAGTACTTCTTCAGCAACCTTTTTCTCTTGATAAATGGACTGTTACAGGGGGGTATATTAAAAAAACAGAGTCGATAGAAGAGGCGGCTAATAGGATCACTTTTTCGCGAACCGGCTTGAAAGACCTGTTCTTCCAGCAATTCCGTTCTTTTGGAAATCCCCAACGGGTAATGGACAACGGCTTTACTGCCAAACATCTGACAGAGCTAAGCGGGACAGAAGTGCCTTCAAATTCCTGGATATTTGATTACTTTGTTTCCATTGGGTTTTATACGCTCACCGAATTTTCAAAAGTGGAAGTTAGAAAAGGCCCCTATGAAGCCGGGTGCAAATGGTGGCCTATAAATAGCCTGCCGCCGATGATGTTTGACCATGGCCTTATAATTACAGAAGCATTGAAGGCACTACGCCTTCATATCGCGCATTTTCCAATAGGCTATGAACTGCTGCCCGAAAAATTCACCCTACCCGAAATTCATAGCCTTTACGAAACCATCCTCGGAAAAACCCTCGACGACCGGAACTTTTCAAAAAGATTAATGGCAACCGGCATTATCGTTAAGTTGAATGAAACAAAAAAGATTGGCGCACACCGCTCTCCGTTTCTTTATAAGTTTGACAAGGAAAAATATGAAGCGGGGTTGAAAAGCGGGGTCGACCTGGTTTTTTAGCAGCGCTGCTATTTTGAGTGCCCCCGATTTTAGATGCCTGTCATTGCCCAAACCACGCCTTCAATTCACCGGCTATTTCCACAGGCGCATCTATATCCGGCCCGCTATGTCTTGCACCTTCAATTTGTACTGTTTTACTGTGAGGTACCACGTTTGCAAGCAACCCTGTTTGTGTTGCTAACTGCGGCGGGCTTTTGCTGCCGTTTAAAAACAACGTTGGCGTTTTAACCGCGCTGTATTTAGGATGGGTATTGTCGGCATTGTGTACAGCAATAATTTCGGCGGGGACTGTTTCAAGCAACGAGCACAGGTAAGGCCATACAGGGTACCGGCTCATGGCAAGGGCAAAGTCAGGCAATTGATTTTCAGGCACAGTGCCGTTACTTATTACATTCATTATCCCGGCAAATGCTTTTTGATGATCCTGCGATGTTAAGGCCTGTTTAATTTCGGGCAGCGTATTTAATGGGATGGAGTTTTCAATTGATATGGCAGGTTCATAAACCGCCAGTTTTTGCAGGTGATAACCGCTTAAGCCAACTTCAAGCGCCACAGTTCCGCCGAAACTGTGGCCAAATAAAAGTGACGACCCTGTATTTTTTAACACCGCGGTAACGTCGGCAACTTCCCTTTCGAATGAATAATCATCACCTTGCGGTCCGCTGTTGCCCCTGCCACGCCGGTTAATAATATGAACCGTAAATGTTTCTGCCAAACATTCACCAAGCATCCCGTAGTCGGCAGCCGAACGCAGCGATCCATGAACTATTACCAACCCCGGCCCGCTGCCAAGGCTATAATAACCAATTTCAGTACCGTCGGCCGACTTTACATTATCTTTTCGAAATATTGAATTTTCCATTCGCTTCCAGGCCCAAAAGTTAGCATAAAAAACGTAATCGGCGCCAAATTTAAAAGCACAAGTTTTTCACCTGTAGCGTAGTAGCCCACTGGGGTCGTGTAAATAATAAATTGACGCTTAGTCTTGAGTCGAAAAAAGGCAAGATTTGACTTAAGACTGTTGACTTAACACTAGCATATCTTACCCGAAGTTGCAATAGGGGGAGGAAATAAAAAATGCGTTCCGTATCTCACCCCGGAACGCACCACATAGTGTTTCAACTAAACCTCAGATCTCACGTTTAT
>JBDUDE010000267.1:0-2127 GCA_040003105.1 Mucilaginibacter sp.
GCTAT
The DNA here is from genome assembly GCA_040003105.1 of Mucilaginibacter sp. GTDB lineage: Bacteria > Bacteroidota > Bacteroidia > Sphingobacteriales > Sphingobacteriaceae > Mucilaginibacter. The sequence goes on from JBDUDE010000267.1 coordinate 6, forward strand.
AAATATTGCGGGTCCTTTAATTGTTTTCATTTAGGTAGTTCATTAGTTCAATGGTTCATTAGTTCATTGGTGGAATGGCGGCGACTCGTTTATTGGTGAGGAGTGTCATTTGGTCATTGAAAAGTTCGAGAGTTCGCCCCACATCTTCAAATCATCAAATCGATACATCTTCAAATCATTCTCACATTAAATTACGTAATCCGTCCACTTCTCATTGCTGTTGTTCGATGCCACTACGTTTTCAATAAACGCCATGCCGCGGATGCCATCTTCAATGCCGGGGAAGTCAAGCCATTCGGGCTTAGCTTCTTCGTTGTTTAATTTTGCTGCTAACGACAACGCAAAGTTGCGGTACAGGTTACCGAACGCTTCCAAATACCCTTCAGGATGACCACCGGGTGTACGGGTGTTATGCACTGCATAGGTTGATTCCCTGTCGCCATAGTTGCCGCCGGCTCGTAAAGTTTGTGCTGGTTTATCGCCCCACTTTACGGTCAATGTGTTTGGCTCCTGCTGCGCCCATTCAAGGCTGCCATGTTCGCCGTAAACCCTTATTTTCAATGCGTTTTCTTCGCCAACGGCAATTTGTGACGCGGTAAGCACGCCCGTAGCGTTATCTTCAAAACGTAACAACACAGCGCCGTCATCGTCAAGCATGCGGCCTTCAACAACCACGTTTAACGAAGCATTTAGCTGGGTGATTTTTAAACCGGAAATATATTCAGCCAGGTGAGCAGCATGTGTTCCAATGTCACCCATGCAACCACTTTTGCCCGATTTTTTAGGGTCGGTGCGCCAGGCTGCCTGCGCGTTGCCTTCACGCTCAGAAAGTTTGCTTAGCCAGCCTTGTATGTATTCTACATAAATTTTTCTCACCTTACCCAATTTGCCGCTTTTTACTATTTGTTTGGCCTCTTTAACCATCGGGTAGCCCGAATAGGTATGGGTGAGTAACAACATCAAGCCGGTTTCTTCAAGCTTCTCCCTTAATTGTTTCGCTTCATCAAGTGTAAAGGTTATCGGTTTTTCTATAACTACGTTAAAGCCATGGTCAAGCGCCATCATGGCCGGGCCAAAGTGCGCGAAATTTGGTGTAACGATAGTTACGAAGTCCATCCGTTTATCTTCAGGCAGTTTGCTTTCCGCCAAAATCATTTCTTCGTAGTTGGTGTAAATGCGGTCTTCTGGTAAAAAAAGCATGTGACCGCTTTCAATTGCGGTTTCTTTGTGGATGCTTAGCGCACCGCATACCAGTTCAATTAAGCCATCCATATTAGCGGCAATCCGGTGAATAGCGCCTATAAATGCGTCCTTACCCCCGCCTATCATCCCCATGCGGAGTTTTCTGTGAGCCATATCTTTTGAGTTGATTGAGTTAGATTGTATTGATTTTTTGATTTGAAAATTTGATAATAAGATGATTTGAAGATTTAGAAAAAAGGCATGGCAAAAAACCACCGTCCTCATTTTCAAATCTCCAAATCAACGCATCATCAAATCATCAGGTCGCCCATGCTTTATCGCCTTTTTTGTAGGGTACGTTACCATCGTAATGGCCCGGTACCGCAATATAGCGCAGGGCTTTGGTTGCACCAATTTCTGATGTAAAGTAGCCCAGTAACGTAAGCTGCTTCATCATCGTGAAATAATGGTTTGACACTTCAGGCACTTTGTAGCCCTTTTCGCCTTTGTGTTTGGCTGCGTCTGCTTCCGCATCTTTGTTCTTTTTGGTGCTGTATTCCTTTTGCTCTTTATCCAGGTCGATAAGCAAATCGGTACGCTGCTGTGCAGTCAGCGACATAAACTTGTTACTAAATTTCTTGTTTGCAGCATCGTCAAGCTTGCCGATACCTTCCAAAAATACTTTCTGATCTTCGGGTGTATAGCAATCCTGTACCATTACAGCCATAAAATGGCCAACGTTGGCGGCTTTTGCTCCCGGCGAACTCGTTGTCGGCAAAATAGTATCTGCAACCTCATTTAAAAAGGCTACTGTATCTGCAACAAACAAATCCTCTACCTTAGCGGTGCCCGATTTACAGCCCGAAATAAAGAATTCGGCACCTATAACAGCCCCCCCCATCAGCAGGGCTACTCTTCCTATGGCGTCTCTTCTATTCAT
>JBDUDE010000260.1:0-2124 GCA_040003105.1 Mucilaginibacter sp.
TGTAACCAATAATTTAAACCTAAACGATAGCTTCATTAGCCATTATTAAACCTGTTCCGGTTTGTACAATTTTGACATTTATTGCCGCCATACCTTTGATTTAACAAATCATTAAACAAGGTATATCATGAATTTATTTAAAGAATTTAAACAATTGCACCATAGCCCGGAGCCATTTGTGCTGGGCAATATATGGGATGTAAACAGTGCAAAAGTATTTGAAGCGGCAGGTTACAAAGCCATAGGCGTATCAAGCCAGGCATTGTCGAACGCGTGGGGTTATAACGATGGTGAAAATCTACCATTTGACATATTGCTGCAGGTAGCTAAACGCGTGGTTGAGGTAGTTAAAATTCCGTTTTCTGTCGATATGGAAGGCGGGTACAGCAACAGCGTTACCGGTATAATCGATAACATTAACAAACTGCACGATGCGGGTGTTGTCGGTATCAACCTGGAAGATACTGTTCCCGGAGATAACCGCGGGTTTCGGCCGGTTGATGAATTTCAAAAAACGCTCTCGGCCATTGCTGAACATATCAGCAGGAATAACCTCGGTATATTCGTAAATGTGCGCACCGATGCTTTCCTGCTTGGGCTGCCAAATGCGCTGGATGAAACCCTTACCCGGATTAAAAGCTACCAAAACACAGGGGCCGACGGCATTTTTGTGCCATGCATTACCGCTGCCGATGATATCGGCGCTACAGTAAACGAAAGTAAGCTCCCAATAAATGTAATGTGCATGCCGGCACTGCCCGATTTTGATGCGCTGCAGGCCCTCGGCGTAAAACGCATCAGCATGGGGCCGTTTCTTTTCAGCAAAGTTTACGGCAATGCGGCAGCTATGGCAAAGGCTGTTATGGCAGACAGAAACTTCTTGTCAATCCTTTAGTAAATTATCTAACAACAAAAAACAGAAATCAAACAAAATGAGCTTACCAACCAGGGCCGAAGATGCCCACGCAACACTTGCAGCCGCTTTTAACACCGGCGACGTAGCAACAGTGCTAAACATGTATGATGTTACCGGTATTATTGTACCCGAGCCCGGAAAACCTGTATCGGGTAAGGCGAAATTTGAAGAATCGATAAAAGCCATCTTATCTATAAAGGGTAAAATGGAAATCAAAACTGTTTACTGCCTGCAAACCGGTGATATCGCTTTGGGCCGCTCGGAATGGAGCATAACCGATGGCGACGAAGTAAAAATAAGCGCCAAAGGAATCGAAGTAATGAAACAGCAGACCGACGGCACCTGGAAAATTGTAATTGACCAGGCCTTTGGTGCCGAGGCGAATTTGGTGGCCTAAATCTCCCTCTTGCTTAGCAAATGGCTCGTTGAAAAACGGGCCGTTTTTATTTAATGTCAACCTGTTCCTTTCTGTACAATTTTAAGTTTCCTGGCTGCGGTAGCTTTGTTTCACAATCTAAAAATTATACTAATGAAATTTAAATCGATACTTTTTTACAGCGCGTTTTTACTATTGGGACAGCAAGCTTTTTGCCAGGAAATATTTCAACCCAGCCCAATAAAACGGAAACTGCAGGCAACGCAGGTAACAGAAAACATAAAAATAGACGGCAAATTGGATGAGCCGGAGTGGCAACTGGCAAAACCTATAGGTGACTTTATACAAATGGACCCCAACCAGGGCGAACCCGCCAGAAAGAAAACTGTGGTAAGGCTCTTATCTAACAAAAACTATCTTTATGTGGCAGCTGTTTGCTACGATACCGTAGGCCGTGATAACTATCGCGTACTTAATTTAAAGCGTGATTTTACAGCCAGTAATTCTGATTTTTTTGCTATTGCGATAGATGGTTATAACGACGAACGAAACGCCGTTATGTTTGGGATGAACCCCTACGGTGCGCAGCGCGATTTACTTTCGCTGGACGACAATTATTACGACCCGGATTGGGATGGCCTTTGGACCGTACGCACCCAACGCACCGATACGGCATGGATAGCCGAAGTCGCCATCCCCTGGAAAACATTGCGATACAAAAAAAATGCGGACTCGCTGCAAACATGGGGTATCAGTTTTGGCAGGATAGCCCGCTCCAGCAACGAAAATTCGGGATGGCCTGCTTTCCCGAGGGCTTATGGCGGCTTGCGCA
>JBDUDE010000690.1:0-2118 GCA_040003105.1 Mucilaginibacter sp.
GTAATGCGCGAAATTACCCCGCTGACACCAAGCGATTGCTTTACCATTTTTTCGAGAGTTAAAAAGAAGTTTGATTTCCCGCTTCATTACCACGAGGAGTATGAATTGAACCTGATTTTGAACGCGAAAGGGGCCAAACGTGTAGTGGGCGGGCACATTGAGGTAATTGACGATTTGGAGCTGGCGCTGATTGGCCCTAACCTGTACCATGCCTGGTTTACCAATCAGTGCCAAAGCGAGGCAATAACGGAAATTACCATACAGTTTCATAAGGATTTGTTTGATGAAAAATTCCTGAAACGCAACCAGCTGAGTTTTTTAAAAAGCATGCTCGAACGCTCGCAGAGGGGAATAATATTTACGCCCGAAACCATAGCCGCGCTAAAAGACCGCATACTGCACCTTGATAAAAAGACCGGCTTCGACTCGGTACTGGAATTGTTATCCATCCTGCACGACCTTTCTATATCGCGGAATATGAAGGTATTATCTGACTCTGGCTTCACCAACGAAAAGTTTTTTTACAACAGCCGGCGAATTGAGAAAGTGTTTGAGCACATGAACACCAACTACAACAAACAGGTTACCCTGGCCGAAGTTGCCCGCATTGCCAACATGCCCGAGGCCTCGTTTAGCCGCTTTATAAAAAAACGCACCGGCAAAACTTTCATCGATAGCCTGAATGAAATCCGCCTTGGCCATGCATCAAGAATGCTCATTGATTCAACTACCACCGTTGCCGAAATTGCCTATAAATGCGGATTCAACAACATCTCGAACTTTAACAGGATATTTAAACGCAAAAAACTCTGCATCCCGAAAGAATTCCGGGAAACGTACACTGGGAACCGGGTCTTTATTTGAAGATTTGTTGATTTGAAGATTTGAAAATGATAGAAAAAGACTACTACCCGCAATTTAAAAATTTGAATGTGGTGAAATAATTGAAATTTATGGTTAAAAAAGTATTAGATAAATACCGCTAATAAATCTACTTTAGGCTTACCAATTTTTAACCAGTTTGATGCAGCTAATCTTCAAATCAGCACATCATCAAATTTTCAAATCAACTGAATGAAGCTCAACCCCATTGATATTGCCATAATAGCAGCCTACCTGCTAAGCACCATATTTATAGGGTTGTGGTACCGCAAAAAAGCCAGGGAGAACAAGGAAAGCTACATGCTTGGCGGTAAATCGCTGCCCTGGTATAAGCTGGGATTAAGCGATGCCTCGGATATGTTCGACATCAGCGGCACCATGTGGATGGTGAGCTTGTGCTTTGTTTATGGCATGAAAAGCATTTGGATACCCTGGCTTTGGCCGGTATTTAACCAGGTGTTTTTGATGATGTACCTGTCGCGCTGGCTGCGCCGTTCAAATGCTGCAACAGGGGCCGAATGGCTTGCTTCACGCTTTGGCAAAACAGGGCCAGGGGTAACGGCCTCGCAAATTGTAGTTATCGGCTTTGCCCTGCTAAGCTGCCTCGCGTTTATGGCCTACGGCTTTATCGGCCTGGGTAAGTTTATCGAAATTTTTGTACCCTGGGATATGATAAAGGGCTATATCCCCTTTAACGTGGCCCCGCAATACGTACCGCATGTGTATGGCATTATATTCACCCTTTTTGCTATGTTTTACTCCATACTGGGCGGCATGCACAGCATTGTGGTTGGCGATATGGTAAAATACGGCGTGATGACCGTAGCCTGCGTTTGGATAGGTTTTATTGCTGCCGGGCAGCTTAGCAGCCATCATTTAAACGTTCCTAACGGATGGTTTAGCCCGTTTTTCGGAAAGCATTTGGGATTAAACTGGTCGGGTATTATTACCGAAGTTAATGCCAAAATAAAAAGCGATGGTTACTCATTATTCGGCCTGTTTTTTATGATGATGACCTTCAAGGGCTTTTTTGCTGCCGTGGCCGGCCCGGCACCAAACTACGATATGCAGAAAATCCTTTCCACCCGCTCCCCCGAAGAAGCCAGCAAAATGAGCGGGTTTGTAAATATTATCCTGTTGCCAATCAGGTACACGCTTATCATTAGTTTAACCATACTTGGCCTGATATTTTATCACCAGATGAACTTAAACGACGGCGCCGGAAAAATAGATTTT